>JABDIZ010000138.1 GCA_013003465.1 Rhodothermaceae bacterium | reverse complement strand
GCGGTGATGAACTCCCCGGCTTGGCCCATGAAGCGGTAGGCGTCCACGTATTCGCCCGTATCGAGCGTGTTGTCGCCAGGGCCGAGAAATCCCTCGTCGAGGTACGGCACGGCGATGGCGATGCCGTCGAACGTCGAGGTGGAAGGCGGGGAAGGTCCTCCTGCCCCTGACACGGTCACGACGCGCGAGTCGATGCTGGATCCTGCCCGCCCTTCCGCCCGAACGGTGACGGTGTAGGTGCCCGGCGTGGTGTACACGTGTGAGGCCGACGGGCCGTCTGAACGCGCGCCATCGCCCCAATCCCACGTGTAGGTGAGATTGTCCTCTCCGGGGACTGCGGCGCTAAACGCCGCGCTCTGCCCAGCGAGCAGCGAAGGCGGCGCAGTGATGGAGAGCGGCCCCAGCGGGTCGTCGCCGCCGCCCGCTGCGAGCGCGATGATAGCGATCAAGGCGATGAGCCCGACCCCGCCGCCGAGCACCAGGCCCAGGGGGAATTTCCGGCCCGAACCTGCGGCGGCGGGCGCGCGCGTGGTGTCGCCGCTCAGGCGAATCGCGATCTGCTTTTCCTCGCCTGCGCCGAGGGTCACCGTCGTCTCGCGCGACGGACCACGCCCCTCGCTTTCGGCCCGAACCTGATGCGTGCCGGGGATGAGCATGAAGGTGCGCGACTCGTTGCGCGCCAAGCTGCCCACCGGCTCCCCGTCGATCAGGACGCGGCACGGGCGCTGCGCCCGGAGCACGAGGCGTGCTGTCGGGGCCGTGGAGGACGAGCCCGAATCGCTGTCTGGCGTGGACACCAGAGGCGGAGGCGACACGGGCGGGGTGACGGACGGAGGCGCGGGCGGATCGATCACGGTCTCGGCGGGGCTCGGCGGCGGCACCGGGGGGGCAGGCAGGGTCGCTGCCAGTAGCGTCTCGGCCGGAAGCGTCACATCGGACCCTTCCGAGGCGCCTCCGTGCATCGCGGCCATGAGCGCGGCCTGCAACGCCTCGACGCTCTGATGCCGATCCTCCGGGCGCGGCGCGAGCGCCCGCGTCAGCACGGCGCTGAGCGCCTCCGAGACCCCTGGTTCGACCTCGTGTGCAGGCCGCAATTCGTCCACCTCGTTGCGTTCGGGGGATTCGGGTGGCCGCTCTCCGGTCAGCGCGCGGTACAGCGTCGCCGCGACGGCATAGACATCGGTCCAGGGGCCTTGGTTGCCCTTGCGGTAATACTGCTCGAAGGGCGCATACCCCGGTGTAAGCACGGCCGACAGGCTCTGGCTCTCCTGACCGAAGGTGATCCGCGCCGCGCCGAAGTCGATCAGGATGGGCCCCTGCGTTTCGGTGATGAAGATGTTCTGCGGCTTGATGTCGCGGTGGAGGAAGCCTTGCTCATGCACAGCGCGAAGGCCGTCTAGCACCGGCATCATCAGATCGAGCGCGTCCTCGGGCGACAGCGTACCACCGCGCTCTTGCACCAGCTGGGCCAGCGTCTTGCCCTCAATGAAGGGCATCACGAGGTAGCCCGTCCCGTTTTCGCGGAAGAAGGCCATCACCCGCACGATGTTGGGGTGGTTGAACTTGGCCAGCGTCCGCCCCTCCGAGAGAAAGGCATTGAGCCCGTTCTCGAACAGGTTGGAATCCTTGACGCCGTGTGGCTCGACGGTCGCGCGGTCGGTCCCGCGTCCAGCGACGGCGCTGGGCAGGTACTCCTTGATGGCTACGGCCATCTGGAGGTCCTGATCGAGCGCGGCGTAGGTGATGCCGAAGCCCCCTTTGCCGAGCACACGGCCTAGTTCGTAGGTGTCGTTGAGCAGCGCACGCGCCGGAAGAGCCAGCGCGCTGCGTTCATGGGTTTCCTGGAAGAGGTGGTCCATGCGATCGAGGCAAGCGTTTCGCGTCCGAAAGGCAATAAAGCCTTCGGGATAACAAAACGCAATCGCCGCGCGGATCGGCTCACCCGATCCAGCCTCGGGCCTCCGCTGCTTCGGAATTCACATGCACCGGTGCGAACTGCCCCCTTCACGCGTCGCCGAGCCACTCATCCAGGTCATCGAGCGCATCGCGGAGGTCGCGCGTGGCCACGGTCGTGGGCAACATCGCCTTGCGATCCCGCCGCCCATTCGCTGACCGTGCCATCCCGACGCTCGCCCAGAGATCGTAGCGGGGCTGCTCCAAGACCTCGTCGCGGAGCCGAAGGCCGTGGCGCGCGAGAATTGGTTCCAGTTCGTCGCGACGCGTGGCGAGGGTTTCGAGCGTAGAGCGATAGGCGTGCTCGCAGACTTCAGCACGGGCCGAGAACGAAAAGATGTTGCGGAAGAACATCGTGTAATCATTGCGGCGAGGCTCGAAGAGCACTACATCGGCGCCCTCGTAGCGGTCGCGGTAGGCGGCCAAGCCCGTGTCGAGGCGCGAGTGGATGAGGGTACGGAAGGTCTGCGAGAGCACCGTCGGCATGCCGCGGTCGAGGAGGTGGCCGCGCCGCATCACGCCCTGCTCCACCGCCCCATCCGTATCTACCGGCACGATGGGATTCACGCAGAGCACGAGGTCGGCTCCGTTATCCAATGCCACTGAAGCATGTAGCGTCTTTAGCAACACCCCGTCCACGTAGTAGCGTCCTTCCACCTCAACGGGCGGATAGAGCCCCGGCAGCGCCGTCGAGGCCTGCACGGCCAGCGCGATGGGAATGTGGTCGAGCCTCTCCGAGCCGAAGAGCACCGGCTCGCCAGCGTCCAGATCGGCGGACACGAGAAAGAGTTGGTTGGACAGCTTCCGGAAATCGTTGGTGCGCCCTTCTGCCGCGAAAAGCGATTCGAGGTATTCGCGGAGCGCGTTGTTGTCGAACAGCCCGACGGGCAGCGAGCGCCCGAGGCGCCCCACCAGGCGTGAGACCAGACCGCGCCCCAGTTCGCCACGCCGTGCTGACTCCATCACTGCTTCGAGGACATGACGCGGGACGGCGAGTCCACGGCGTACAAACTCCCCGACGGCGGGCATCATGAACAACTCGGGGCGAAACGGCTGCTCGCCCGGCTCCTCGTGGATCACCGAGCGCACGAGCTGCGCCGTGGTGATACCGTTGGCGAGACAGGCCCCCACGAGCGCGCCCGCCGAGACCCCAACGGTGACGGGCACCGCGTTGAAGTCGATGCCCTCGAGGGCATCGTCGAGCGCGCGCAGGGCGCCGATCTCGTAGATGGCGCCTTCGGGGCCGCCGCCGGCGAGGGCGAGGCCTACGCGTCCGGTACGATGATGATCGATGACCTGCATGATGGAAGCGCTTTTCTGGGGGACCGCGCGAAAGTACGACCGAGACGGTTCACGCGTTCAGTCGGACCCATGTCTTACACACAACGTGCGTGCCAGACAGAGGAACGGCGCGGAGACCGAAGCCTCCGCGCCGTGCGGTGCATCAGGCGGTGGTGGACGCGCTGATGCATGTAGAGATTTACTGCTGAGCGGCGAGACGCGTGAGGGCGGCCTCGGCCTCCTCCTTGCCCTGCACCTTGTCGACGACGATGCCGTCGACCTTCAGCTCGTACCAGCCACCACCGACGGCCTCCATCGTGAAGGACATCTCGGGCTGCGCGGCGCGCTCCTTCTTGAGCGTGTCGATGTGCTTGGTAAGGCGCTCGACGCTGGCGGTCAGCTCCGCGATCTCTTCGCGGGTGGGCACGCCGAGGCGCTTCATCACGGTCGCAACGGCGTCCTGCACGTTGTCTTCCACCTTGTCGGTGGCCTCGCTGGCCATGTAAGTGGCGTCCTTGGCGCGGCCCTTGACGGCGTCGGTCGCCTTCTCAACGCCCGACTCGAGCTGGGCACGGAGCTGCTTGAGCTGCGGGGTGCCGACCTTGAAGTCGACCTTCTCGCCCTTCTTGACGAGCTTCTTGAACAGCTTGGAGCTTTCCTCTTCTGCGAGGGCGAGGGCACCGAGACCAGCGAGGAAGACCTTTTCGGTGGTCTCCTTCACGTCGGTCGTCATGTCCCCGACGGTCTTCTGGACCGAGTCGGCGGTGGTGCGAGCGAGGGTGACGGCCTCATCAGCCGTCTGCTTGATTTCCTTCTGGAAAGGGAATGTCGTGGTAGCCATGGGTTTGGGTTGGGGTTAGAGTCCGGGGGGACTGGGGATGAAACAGGGAATCGAAATCAGGAAGAGGACTCGGGTGCGTCGGCTTCATCGTCGAATTCGTCGAGTGACGATTCGAGGGCTTCGAGCCGTTCGCGCAGCCGTGCCATCTCGTCGCGCATCTCGCCCAGCGAGCCCGTAGGCTTGAGCTTGTCGAGCGACTTCTGGACGAGCGCACCGGCACCGTCGCGGGCTTGCTTGATGCGCGTCTCGACGGCTTCTTCGCCCGCCTTCAGCGTGTTCTCGCCGAAGCGGACGAGGTTGTGCAGAAAGCCGGACGAAAGCAGGCTTTCGCCGCGGCGGCCTTCTTCGGAGATAATCTGGGTGAGGATGGCGGCCGTCACATCATCGCCGGAGCGATTGTCGACGACCTGAAGCTGCTGCCCTTCGCGGACCCAGCCGGCGAGTTCGTCGAGCGAGACGTAGCGGCTGTCGCGGGTGTCGTAGAGCTTGCGACTGCCGTAGCGCTTGATGAGTCGGGGCATGGGAACGAGGGCGTGAGTTCGCGCCTTATGACGCAGCGCGGCAAAGCTTGTTTCCGCATTGCGTCATTCACCCTGCCGTTTCACTGTTTCGTCACCAAAAGGGGTCCTGCCTCTCCAAATAGGCGACGCCTAGAACATCGTGTTCTTGTTCGCCGATGACGCTGGGATCACCTGAAACACATCCCAGTGCTCAACGATCTTGCCTTCACCATCGAATCGGAAGATGTCGATCCCGGCGTAGTCCTCGTCGCCCGGCCACTCCTGCAGGCAGTGGAGCACGACGTAGTCGCCCTCGGCGATCACGCGCTTGAAGTGAACCCGCTTGCCGGGGTACTCCTGCGCCATGCGCTCGAAGTATGCCACGAAGGCTTCCTTGCCCGCTGTCGGAGGTACGCCT
>JABDIZ010000136.1 GCA_013003465.1 Rhodothermaceae bacterium | reverse complement strand
TGGCGTACGCCCCCGCTGTGGGGACTCGGCCGCGCGGCCGACTTCCAGGGCGGCCGTGCCTTCTACCTCCACGACGGCCGTGCCACCACGCTCGACGAGGCCATCCAATTCCACGGCGGGGAGGCCGCCGGTAGCCGTACAGCTTACAACGCCCTCTCTGCGCAGGAACAGGCGCAGCTCATCACCTTTCTGAACTCGCTCTAGCCCCCTGTTGCCATGGACCGCCGCGATGTCCTCAAACTGGCCCAGCGCGCGAGCGTTGGAGCCCTCTGTGCCGCACCGCTAGGGCTTCTCGCAGGGTGTAGCAGCGTCCGCTACGTCGCCTACCGGCAGGAGGGCGAGCGGCTCGTCGTCAACCGCGCCACTGTGGGTATGGCGCCGTATGTGCTGCTCCGCCACCCGCGCGATGGTGAGCCGCCCATCTACCTGCATCGCCGCGAAGACGGCTCGTTCGCCGCGGTGCTGCTGCGGTGTACGCATCGCGGCTGCCAGGTCAACCCGGCGGGAGTCCGGCTGGCCTGCCCCTGCCACGGCAGCGAGTTCACCGCGACCGGCGAGGTCCTAGAAGGCCCCGCCGAGCGTCCGCTTCAATCCTTCGACGTCACGACCGACGCCGACCACATCACTCTCCACCTTGTTTAGCCCTTGCCCCATGCGCCTGCTCGTCGCTGCGCTTCTGCTTCTCCCTGCGGCCCTCGGCACGGCCCGAGCCCAGGAGGTCGCTCCCGACTCTGCTCGCACCGAGGGGTTCGTGCAGGAGGCTATCTACGCGCGCCCCTACATCGGGCGGCTCGGCAGCACGGCCGTGGGCGGCTACGCCGAAGCAAACACCAATTACTTCGTGGAGGACGGCATCACGGAGGGCTTCTCGTTAGAGATGCGGCGCTTCAACCTGTTCGTCTTCTCCGCCATCAGCGAGCGTATCACGCTGACCTCGGAACTGGAGTTCGAGCACGGTGCCGAGGAGATCGCTCTGGAAACGGCGCTGATCGATTTTACGATCGCCCCCGAACTCGTGCTGCGTGGCGGAATTCTGCTCCCGCCCATCGGCGCCTTCAACCAAAACCACGACAGCCCGCTGTGGGAGTTCGTGGACCGACCGCTCGTCTCTACTGAGATCATCCCCTCGACCCTCTCAGAGGTCGGCGTGGGCGCGCATGGACAGCTCTTCCCCAGCCCACAGCTCGGCGTGAGCTACGACGTATACCTCACGAACGGCCTCAGCGACGGCATTGTACTCAATGAACAGGGCCGCACGTCCATCCCGGCCGGACGGAGCGAGAAGGCCTTCGCGGAAGACAACAACGGCACGCCTGCGCTTTCGGCCCGGATCGCGGCCAAGTACCACGCGCTCGGTGAGGTCGGCCTCTCCTACTACGGGGGCGCCTACAACCGCTTTCGCATCGAGGGCGACGAGGTGGATGAGGCGCGGCGCGTGGACCTGCTCGCGCTCGACCTGAAAGCCTCTCTCCTCGGCGTGGACGTGCGCGGCGAAGCAGCAGCAGCCTGGATCGACGTGCCCGAGAGCCTCAACGACGAGTTCGGCGGACGGCAGTGGGGCGCGCACCTGGATGTCATCGCGCCGGTCTGGCAGTTCCAACTGCTCGGCTACGAGGCGGCGCGCCTGAACGCCACACTCCGGCTCGAAGCCGTCGACTACAACCAAAGCACGTTCTCCGCGCGCACCGTCGGCGAGGGCAATCCGGCCGTCGGCGACAAGATCTACGACGAATTGGTGGCTGTCGTACCCGGGTTCAGCTTCCGGCCGAACGACGACACCGTCTTCAAGCTCAACTACCGCCGCCAGTGGCACCGCGACCTGCTCGGCAACCCAGCAGCAGTAAGTGCCGGTATTCAGGTTGGCTTTGCGACATACTTCTAGCGCCCATGCTAAACGGGTGCCTCAGGAATCATCGCCCGTTCGAGTTCAAGAGGCAGGGGGCTGGTTTCTGACTAGAACATCTAAGGGGCAGGAACGATCATGGACCGTGCCCCTCCGCGTCCTGTCATGCTCCTATCGCGCCCCTCTGCCCCCTGGCTCCTTCTGGCGTTGTTTCTTGCTCTGGCGTGCGACAGTAGCGAGACCGCCACGCCCGACACGCTTGCCGTGAGCCCATCTACGCTCGACTTCGGCGCCCTCACTACCGGACAGACGAGTAGCGTGCAGACGATCGCAGTGCGCAATACGGGCAACGCGACGCTGACGGTGACCGCGCTCATACTCAACGGCGAGGGGGCCGGGGGATTTCAGTTGAGCGCCCCGGCGCTCCCGTTCACACTCCGTCCAGGTCTCTCCGAAACCGTGGAAGTGGTGGCTTCACCGGTGGTGGGCGGAGCGTTCGCTGCAACCCTGACGGTGGAAAGCAGCCACGGCACACGAACGGTTGCGCTCTCGGGAACGGCGACCGACCCGGTCTCGGTGACCTATCTCGGCAACGATGGCATCATGCTGGCGTTCGAGGACAAAAAGGTGCTCATCGATGCGATCCACACCAACGAGAGCCCTTGGGTCATCCTACCGACGGCTGAGCGCACCAAGCTGCTCATGGGGCAGCCACCCTACGACGGCATTGACCTCATCCTCATCACCCACAACCACGGCGATCACTCCAACCCGACAGCAATCAATACGGTGCTGATGAACAACCCGGGAGCCTGGGTGATCGCGCCCCCCCAGGCTCAAGACGGCATCGAGCCTGCACGCCTGTTGCCTGTGAATATGACCATCTTTGGCAGCGAGGGGGTGGCCGGTGCCAACGACATCTCCCTCGACATCCTGCTGATGCACCACTTCGATCAATTCGGGAACGACTTCTCGAATGTCCAGAACTACGTGTACAGCGTCAATCTGGGTGGGAAGAACTTCCTACACGTCGGCGACGTGGAGTATGAGACAGCCAGCTTCCAGCCGTTCGACCTCGCAAACCGGGACATCGAGGTGATCTTCATGCCGACGTTCAACACGCTCATCAGCGCTGCCACGCGCGATCTCATCAATGCGCAGGTCGCCCCGGCTCACATAGTCGCCATGCATTTCTTCGATGTGCCCAACGAGGTACCGCAGGTACAGCAACTTTTTCCGAGCGCCACGCTGTTCACCCAGGCACCGACCACCATCACATTCTGACGGCGCATCACTCGGTTCCCGAAGGCGCCTCAGCCGCAACCGTCACAGGTGGAAGCGTCTGAAAGCCGCGGTCGGCATCGGTCGGCTCCTCCACCCAGTCCGCGACGAAGATGTTGGTGTCGCGGCTCTCCGTGCGGTCGGCGCGGCGGTTGGAGGCGAACACGAGCTGGTCGCCGCTGAAACTGAACATCGGGAAGGCGTCGAACGTCCCCGAGTGGGTGAGCTTTTCTAGACCCGTCCCGTCGATGTTGACGAGGAACAGGTCGAACTCGCGCCCGCCTTCGGCCATCGTGTGGTGGTTGGAGGCGAAGACAATCTGCTCGCCCGAGGGGTGGAAGAACGGCGCCCAGTTGGCGCCGGGGAGGTCGGTGATCTGACGGGCGTCCGAGCCATCGGCGTTGGCGACGAAGAGGTTGAGCGCGCCGGGCTCGATGGCATCCTGTGCGAGCAGCTCCTGGTAACGCGTGGCCTCCTCGCCTTCCGGGCGGCTCGCGCGCCAGATGAGCTTCGTGCCGTCGGGCGAGAAGAAGGCGCCCCCGTCGTAGCCGAGCGTGTCGGTGAGTTGGAGCGTCTCGCCCGTCTCCAGGTCGTAGCGCCACAGTTCCAGATCACCCGAGCGGGTGGAGGTGAAGACGATGTAGCGGCCATCCGGCGAGACCGTCGCCTCGGCGTCGTAGCCCTCGCCGCCAATAAGCAACTCGGTTTCTGTACCGTCCGCATTCGCTACGTAGATGTCGAAGGTGGGGAAGATGGACCAGACGTAGCGGCCGAGTTCCGAGCTGGTCGGCGTCGGACACGCGGGGCCGCCCTCGTGTGTCGAGGCGTAGACGACGCGCCCGTCGGCGAGGAAGTAGCCGCAGGTCGTGCGCCCTTGACCGGTCGAGACGAGACGGTACGTTTCGCCGTCGGCGAGCGGCGTTCCATCGGCGTTCATCACGAACTGCTGATCGCAGCCTTGCGGGTTGATGGCGCTCCAGTCGCTCTGCATGATGAGTTGCTCATCGTCGAACGACCAGTAGGCCTCGGCGTTGTTGCCGCCCCACGTCAACTGGCGGATGTTGCGGAGGCGAGTCTCGCCGGAGAAGCGGAGCGTATCGGTGGCCGGGTCATAGGCTTCCGCTTCAACGGAATCCGTCGGCGTGTCCGGCTCGGAATCGGCCGGGCCGCAGGCCACGAGGAACAGAGCGGAAACGAAAAACAGGAGCGCGGCGCGCATCGGTGGGCAGGGGAACAACGAACGGAAGCGGTCGAAAGAGAATATGCCCGCCGGGCGGGCACGGAAACGGCCGAGCGGCCGAACCTGCACAAAGTTACACATCCACTAGAGGCCACCGCGCTCCTTCCTAGCTTCTTCGCCATGCCCGACACGGTTTCGACATTCGATTTTCAGCAGGACGTACTCGCAGCCAGCCACCAGACCCCCGTGCTTGTGGACTTCTGGGCGCCGTGGTGCGGCCCGTGCCGCGTGCTCGGCCCCGTCCTCGACCGCCTCGCCGCTGAAACCAACCGCTGGACGCTCGCCAAGGTCAACACCGACGAGCACCCGGAGTTGATGGCGCAGTACGGCATCCGGGGGATTCCGGCCGTCAAGTTGTTCGTGGACGGCGCGGTGGCGGCCGAGTTCACCGGCGCCCTGCCCGAGCACGCCGTCCGCGCCTGGCTCGACGAACACCTGCCGAGCCCGGCCCGGCGAACCCTCGCTGAAGCCGAGGCGCTGGTCGCCGAGGGCGATGCCGTCGCGGCGCGCGCGCGGCTAGAGGCGGTGCTGGAAGGGACGCCCGACCGCGCCACCGGGGAGACCGCACATCTGCTGCTGGCCCGCCTCGTCGTTTTCGAGGAGCCCGAACGGGCGGACGCCCTCGTGCGCGGCCTGATCGGACTCGAAGCCGATGCCGTGCGCTCGCTCGTGGCACTGCTCCTGAAAGACCCCGACACCCTCCCCGACGCCCCCGTCCGCGACACATATGCGCTAGCCCTCCGCGCGCTCCAGGCGGAAGACTTCGATGCGGCCCTGACGCACTTCATTCAGGTCATCCAGCGCGACCGCAGCTACGACGACGACGGCGCCCGCAAAGCCGCCGTCGCGCTCTTCCAGGTGCTCGGCGAACACGACCCCGTCGTCCAGAAGCACCGCCCAATCTTCAACATGAGCCTCTATTAATGGCCGACCAACGACAGCTCCTCCACACCACGCGCATCCCCGTCCGCTGGGGCGACATGGACGCATTTGGGCATGTCAACAACACGCTCTACTTCCGCTACTTCGAGCAGGCCCGCATCGACGCGCTGCTTGAGGCCTTTGGGGGCGCCTGGCCGGACGGCGGGGGCCTGCCCATCCTTGCCGCGACGAGCGCCGAGTTCAAGCGGCCCATCCATGCCCCGGCGACGGCCCTCGTGCAGGTCTACGGCGGCCCGCCTGGCCGGTCGTCGTTCATGCATTTCTACGAACTGCGCCTGGAAGGCAAGGGCGACGCGCTCTACGCCACCGCCGACGCGCGGTTGGTCTGGGTGAATGACGAGGGCCGACCGATGTCGATCCCGGACCGCCTCCGCGCCCTCCTCCCCAATCCCGACGAGGCACCCGCCAATGCCTGACGCCGCCTACACCTTCGCTACCGTCGCCGCGTTCGTGGGCCACGAACTGGGTGTCTCGGACTGGATCACCGTCGATCAGCCGATGATCAATGCCTTCGCCGAGGTTACGGGCGACCAGCAGTGGATCCATGTAGACACGGATCGTGCGGCGCGCGAGGCACCGGGCGGCACGACCATCGCACACGGCTTACTCACACTCAGTCTTCTCCCGAGGATGCGCAACCAGACTGGCGTGATCCCCGAGGGCACGGGCCGCTCGATCAACTACGGCTACGATAAGATCCGCTTCCTCGCGCCCGTGCCGCCGGGCAGCCGCATTCGCGCGCGCATCGAACTAACGGACGCCGTCGCACGCGGCGACGGGTTTTTGGTCACCACGCGCAACACCGTCGAGATCGGCGGCGAGGAGAAGCCAGCGATGATCGTGGACTCGCTTACTCTGCTGCTTCCAGCGTAGGGAAGGCCTTCCCCTTCGCATTGCGCGGAAGCCGTACCTGCACCATGGTCCCCCCCTCCGGCGGACAGCGAATGCGCAGCGTTGCCCCGATCAACTCTGCTCGAAAGCGCATTCCGAACAGACCGAGGCCCGACTTGCTGAGCGGATCCGGGCTGGTCACCTGTAGGGGGGTGCGGTTGATCCATTCGGCGAGGTCCTCGGGAAGCCCGGCCCCGTCGTCGGATACATCGAGGCGAATCGCATCGCCCTCGCTCTGGAAGGCGAGGGTGACCCGGCGAGGCTGGGCGTGCTGCAGCGCATTGCCGATGGCCTCCTGGGCAATTCGATAGAGGTGCCGTGCGTGGCGCCGATCCTGTAACACCACCGGCTCGATATGCGCTTCGACCGTGACGGCTTCGAGGCCGGACAGGCGCACCTGATGCGCGAGCCCCTGCAGCGCGTTGCAGAGCCCCTCTGGGGCCGTGTCGACGGGGTTGAGTCCTCGGGCTACACGCCGCGCCTCTTCCTGTGCATTGGCGAGCAGGGCGTTGATCCGCTGAGCCGAGGCGGCATGCGCAGGGGCATGCACTTCCAGTTCACGCCCAAGCACATCCGCCATCATCCGTACTCCAGCGAGTACCTGACCGAGGCCGTCGTGGAGGTCCATGCCAAACCGCTCACGCTCGTGCTCAATGGCCTCCATGACCTCACGCTCGCGTTCCCGCTCCGCCTGGAGCCTCCGAGCTTCTTCCCGCGCGGTTACGTCGTTCTGCACACCGATGAAGTAGGCCAGTTCACCCTCCTCGTAGACCGGGCTCACATAGAGTTCGTTGTAGAACAGGGTCCCATCCTTCTTGTAGTTCCGCAGGGTTACGCTGGCGGGCTCGCCTCGCTCGAGGTGCTCCCGTAGCAGCGTGCGCTGGGACTGATTCCGGTCGGTGCCCTGTAGAAAGCGGCAGTTCTGACCGAGCACCTCCTCCCGGCGGTAGCCCGTAAACCGGCAGAAATGATCGTTGACCCACACGATCGGGTTGTCCTCTTGGCGCGGGTCCGTGAGCAGAACAACGCTGTGGGCTGCGTGCAGGGCACGGGTGAGGATATCCGGATGGGTATCTGTGGAAAGCAAGGCATTCATCACAATCCTCTGCCCATTGACCAGGGGATGATACCAGTTTCTATCGAAACGGAGAGCATTCCTTGGCCGCGCGGTACCTTTCTGGCGTTTCGCTCCTCGCCCTTGGCCCCATGCCTCTCTTCGAAAACCAAGTCGTCGTCGTCACCGGAGCCGGTCGCGGGATTGGAGCGGCGACCGCAAAGCTATTCGCGGACCACGGCGCGGCGGTGGTCGTGAACGACCTTGATGCCGAGCCTGCCGACGCCGTCGTCCGCGAGATCGAGAAGGCGCGCGGGCTGGCCTTCGCCGTGCCGGGCAGCGTGACGGAGGACGGCTTTGCTGAGCACCTGCTGGACGCCGCAGTCGGGCACTTTGGGAAGCTCAACGTGCTCGTCAACAACGCGGGTTTTCTGTGGGACGGCATGGTCCACACGATGACGGATGAGCAGTGGCTGAAGGTGCTGGAGATCCACACGTTCGCGCCGTTTCGCCTGATCCGCGCGGCGGCGAAGCACCTCCGCGAACCGGCCAAGGCCGAACTCGCTGCCGACGAGCCGTTCTCGGAAAACCGCTGCATCATCAACGTCTCGTCCACGAGTGGGCTGCACGGCAACGTGGGGCAGGCCAACTACGCGACGGCCAAGATGGGCGTCGTCGGGCTAACGAAGACCGTGGCGAAGGAGTGGGGCCGCTTCGGCGTGCGCTGCAACGCGGTGGCCTTCGGGTTCATCGACACGCGGATGACGCGGCCGAAGGAGGAAGGCGAGACGATTGAGGTCGCCGGGCAGGAGATTGTACAGGGCATTCCCGAGGCGGCGCGCGGACGGGCGTTCACAGCCAACCCGCTGGGCCGTCCGGGCACGGACGAGGAGGCCGCAGGCGGTATCGTGCTGATGGCCTCGCCGCTGGCAGGCTACATCACCGGGCACACGCTGGAGGTCACGGGCGGCGCAGGTATTTAATCGTCTGATAGCCAGGCGCAGCGGTGGTACGTCGGAGGGCTCATCCCGACAGGCGGTTGGTCCTCACCCAATCCACCGAAGCCTTTTACGACGACACCAGGATGTACGCGAGCACCTTCGCGCTGGCGCTCGAACAGAACCACCTCGCGAGCACGCACCAGCAGATGCGCGCGAGCGCAGCCGCGCTCCCTGAACAGTTCGAAGCCGAACTGATCTGCTGACCGCCCCTACGTATCCCGCTCCGGGGCCCATTGTGTACTTCGTGTGGAGGGTGTCCCGCCGCACGGTCTCCCTCCGTATGGCTGCGGTAGACCGCGCCGTGCATTCTGCTCTGCGTTCTACCTTCGGTACCCTCCCATGGTTGTCCTCGGTCTCCTCGCCGCCCTTCTGATTGCCGCGCTCGTGGCGTGGCGGCAGCGCCCACGCAGCCTGTGGACTGGCTTCTTCCTGACCGCCTTTACCCTCGGACCGATGGCCACGATGGCCGTCGGCTCGGTACTCGGCTCGCTCTGGGGCTGCACCGTCAATGAAGCCGGGGGCAATGCGTGTCTCGTCGCCGGGCGGGACATGGGGCCGCTGCTGACTGAACTGTTCGTGTCGGCGTGGTACACGATGCTCACGCTGCCGCTCGGGGGCGGGCTGCTCCTCATCTGGCTCGTCCTTCGCCTGCGGCCCTCGGGCCTCGGCCGTAGGGCACGCACGGCGCGGGCGAGCTAGATCGCGCGCAAGCACGGGGGATGGTGGCAAGGGATTCAGGCCAGGCGTGTACCTTCGCGCCATGCCCACCGCCTCGCTCTACGTCCTCGCCGTCCTCTGCCTGATCGTGGTCGGCTCCGAGGTGCTGGTGCGGAAGACAGCGCTGCGGCACCTGGGTACGGCCGTGCTCGTGATCCTCGCCACCGCTGTGGTGGCCAACCTCGGGATCCTCCCGGCGGGCTCGACGGCCGAGGCGCCGGTGCCCGTCTACGACGGCATTTTCGCGTACCTCGCGCCGCTCGCCATCTTCTGGATCCTCCTCCGTGTCAACCTGCGGAGTGTGCTGCAAGCGGGCCTCCCGATGGTGGCGCTCTTCCTCATCGGTTCCGCCGGGACCACGCTGGGTGTACTCGCTGGGATGGCAGCCGTGGGCGGGCCAAACGCTATCGGGCCGCTCTATGCCGCCGTCGGCGGGATGTTCACCGGCACCTACACGGGCGGGAGCGTCAACTTCAACGCCGTCGCCCTGCACTACGAGGTGGTGCGCGAGGGCGTCCTCTACGCGGGGTCGGTGGTCGTGGACAACATTCTGACGACGGTCTGGATGGTTGCGACGCTGGCGCTCCCCCGCCTCCTCGCGCCGCTCTGGCCGAGACGCGACGGCGTGCTTCTTCCCGAGCGGGCTGCCCCTGACCTCGGTATCGAGGATGACACCGAAACGATGCACCCCATCGACCTCGGGATCGTCCTCGCCCTCGGGTTCGGCGCGCTGTGGGTTTCCAATGGCCTCGCCGCGATGACGGGCATCCCGTCCATCCTAATCCTGACGGTGATCGCACTCGTCATCGCGCAGTTGGCGCAGGTCACCCGGCTGCGAGGCGCGCAGACGCTCGGCATGTTCGCCGTCTACCTGTTTCTGGCCGTCATCGGCGCCTTCTGCGACGTGCGGGCGATGGCCGACCTCGGGCAACTCGGTGTCACGCTGCTGGCGTTTGCCACTGTCGTCGTATGCGTCCATGGCCTGCTCACCCTTACCGCTGCGCGGCTGCTGCGGATCGACCTCGACCTCGCGGCGGTCGCCTCGCAGGCCAACGTAGGCGGCGGCACCTCGGCGCTGGCCCTCGCCCGGAGCCTCGGGCGCTCCGACCTCGTCCTGCCCGCCGTGCTGCTGGGCTCGCTCGGCAACGCGCTCGGGACCTTCCTCGGGTTCTGGGCCGCCGGCTACCTGCTCCCGGGCCTCCTCGGCTAGACCCGGTGGGGCGTCCCCCGGTCCCCCTTCGTCCGAACGTATCGATAGAATGCCATCGCTCGCTCCACGGCCTCATGGTTGGAGAGGGCCTGCGTCTCGTCCGGGAGCGCCGGACGGTACTGCGCGGTCGGTGCGTCGGGGTCGGCGACGTAGGTCTCCTCCAGCGCTTTCAGTTCGGGCCAGCCGCGCAGGAAGAACGCATGGGCCGGCTCCGTGCAGAGGAACGACGTGATGTTGTCCGTGAACCGCTCCTCTCCAGTGTCGCCGTCCAGCTTGAACGCACCGCCGGTACGGGCGCGCTGCGCGGCCTCGAACTGGAGGAACGCCTCGGCCATCTCGTCGTAGCCGGAGAGCCCGATGGAGGCGCCTGAGACGGGGAGCGGCGCCTGGAGGTAGGTCACACGCGGATCGTCGTTCTTGGAGAGCCGCCGCAGGATGTTGCCGATGCCGTAGACGCTGGGATCCGGCTGGAGGTAGACAATCTCCTTGACCCCCGCCAGCGTCATGATGCCGGAGCACTGGGCGCACGACTCCAGCGTGGTGTAGATGGAGACGCCGCCGAGGAGCGTCCCGTACGACTGGTCGGGCTCGCCAACGCCGTGCACATTCCACGCGTCGAGGACCTGCCGGAGCGAGAAGATTCGCCGCAGCAAGCGCGACTCGGCGTGCTCGATGGAGCTGTTAAAAATCTCGTTGTGGTTGAACTCGAAGTCGATGATGTGCCCGCGCGCGTCAACGGCGATGGCCGCGATGTTGTGCCCCCGATAGCTCTCGCGGAGGAACGGCGACCGCTCGATGTTGATC
>JABDIZ010000117.1 GCA_013003465.1 Rhodothermaceae bacterium | reverse complement strand
CCGCATCTTGATGCCGATGATCAACGAGGCCATCTACTGCGTCATGGAGGGCGTCGCCGAGCCGAAGGACATCGACACGGTGATGCAGCTCGGGATGGCGCACCCGATGGGGCCGCTCACGCTTGCCGACTTCATCGGCCTCGACGTGTGCCTGTCGATCATGGAGGTCCTCCACCGCGAACTCGGCGACTCGAAGTACCGGCCGTGCCCCCTCCTCAGGAAGATGGTCGTCGCCGGGCGGCTCGGCCGGAAGTCGGGACGCGGATTCTACGACTACAGCACCTGATGCTCCGCGACGCAACGGTTCTCATCACCGGAGCCTCGGCGGGCATCGGCGCGGCGTGCGCTGAGGCGTTTGCCGAGGCCGGGGCGCGGCCGATCCTCGCCGCCCGCCGGAAAAGCAAGCTCGACGAGCTCGCAGCGCAGCTTGCCGCGGAGGTACAGGTCCTCGACCTCGACGTGCGCGAACCGGCGGCGGTCGAAGCGGCCATCGCCGGATTGACCCCAGCGTGGCAGGCCATCGACGTGCTCGTCAACAACGCCGGCCTGTCGCGCGGTCTCGGTCCCGTGTGGGAGCACACCGACGAGCAGGTCGACACGATGCTCGACACGAACGTGAAGGGACTGCTCTGGGTCACGCGGGCCGTCGTGCCGGGGATGCTAGAGCGCGGGCGCGGCCACGTCATCAACATCGGCTCGACGGCCGGGCACGGCGTCTACGCAGGCGGTGTAGTCTACTCGGCTACCAAGCACGCCGTCGGGGCGATCACCCAGGGCCTGAAGATTGACCTCCACGGCACCCCCATCCGCGTCTCGACCGTCGACCCCGGTCTGACCGAAACCGACTTCTCGCTCGTCCGCTTCGACGGCGACGCCGAGCGGGCCGACTCAGTCTACGCGACCACGAGGCCGCTCCAACCGGAGGACGTGGCCGAGGCCGTCGTGTGGTGCGCGGCTCGCCCGGCTCACGTCAACATCGCCGAGGTGATCATGATGTCGACGGCCCAGTCTTCGACCACCCTCATCCAGCGGGACGAGGCGTGACCTTGCGGCCACACTCGGAGCTAGTCGAGACGCTGCGCGAGCGGCTGGCCGGTCCGCTGCCGGGGCTGGAGGCACAGCTCACGATGTGCCCGCCGCAGCGAGGAGACGCCGGACAGTGGGACGAGGCGCAGCAGCGCGCCCGCCGCGCCGCCGTCCTCGCGTTGCTCTATCCGTTCGACGGCACGACCGCCGTCGTCCTCACCCAGCGCCACGCCGACCTGAGGGCGCACAGCGGCCAGATCTCGTTCCCCGGCGGCAGCATCGATGGAGACGAGACGCCCACCGAAGCAGCGCTTCGCGAAGGGTGGGAAGAGGTAGGGGTCTCGCCCGATCAGCCAAACGTGCTCGGGACGATGACGGACCTCTACATCCCGCCGTCGGACTTCACCGTCACACCGATTGTCGCGGCGATCAACGAGCGGCCTGTGTTCCGACCGCAGGAGGAAGAGGTCGATGTGATCATCGAGGTCCCGCTCCCGGCGCTCCTCGATCCGGCGAGCCGCACCTCGGGCCTGTGGACCATCGGGCGGCGCGAGATCGAGATCCCCTACTTCGCCTTCGGTGAGTTCGAGATCTGGGGCGCCACAGCGATGATGCTCGCCGAACTCCTTGCCGTCATAAAGGCGGCTTAGCAGTACGGACAGCGACTACGATCTGATATACGCCCCTATGCCGAGGGTCTGGCGGCGACCCCTACAGAGCTAGGGGTATGTATGGGGTGTTCATTTGTATAGCAGAAGGATAATTGAACATCCAAAAGCAATCGTTTCAAGCCCCACTCTTGTCCAGTGCCATTGGCCCCATCGGTGTAATTCAACTGGTAGCTCGTCATTTGATAGGGTGCGGTCGGCAAACTTTTGATTCGCTGCTTTGAAATACAAGAAGTACGTTGAGAAGAACGCCAGGGTCGATGCGCCCATGATCCAGATGACAATGTTCGGCTGCGAGTTTAGGATCAGGCCGATCCCTACGGTTGCCAGTGGGACAACGGTAGCGGCAATGGTTAGGGGAGCAAAAAAACGATAGATCAGTGGTCCGACATATTGGTGTTGTTCAAAAAAATCGTCGGGATCCATCTCTTTCCAGACCGGCACAAACAAACACGCTTCAGCGATTTGAGCCCCAACGAATACACCTAGTATCGCAGCAGACGACAGCAACAGAATGGATTCAAGACCAATCATCCAAGTAGCGAGTTAACGCAGATTCGAGCGAGCAAATACAAGGCGGATAACAAGGGCCGCTCAGCCACAGCACGCTGACGCCTGGCGGGCGAGACGAGGCAGTATAGACACCGCCGCTCGGACGAGGCAAGAACGCTCGCGCGTGCTGGCGGCCTGCAGCGGTGGGTGCTACGGCAATGCAGAGGCCCCCACGAGGGAATCGGCTTACTCGGGTTGTCGAACTCGTTGAGTTGTTTCGACAGCCTCGCCTGCTCACGGCGCGACGGTCGCCGGGCCGGAGGTGAACGGAACCGACGGCGGCGGTGTAACCTCGCCGCCGCGGCCCCAGGCCCGCGGTGGCATGGCAAACTGACGTCGAAACTCGCGGCTGAACTGCGACGCGCTCGCGTACCCAACGGCGTACGCGGCTTCGCTGACCGTCGCGCCCTGCCGAAGCAGCAGCGCGGCGTTGTTGAGCCGCATCGCCTTGACGAACTGCAACGGGGCGTAGGCCGTGGCCGCCTTAAAGCGGCGATCGAACACGGCCCGACTCATCCCGGCACGCCGGGCGAGGTCGTCGACCGAGATCGGCTCGTGGACGTGGTCGCGTAGGTAGCCCACGATCCGCGCCATCTCCTGTCCCCCGCCGAGGTGGCCTCGGATGCGTGCGCCGGCTTCGCCCTGGATCGCGGCGTAGAGGACCTCGCGGACGCGCCCCGGCCCGAGGACCCGGACCGCTTCAGGGTGGCCGAGCAGGTCGAGCATCCGCCCGAGCGCGTCCGTGAACGCACGGTCCCACCGAGCGACACCGAGTCCGCTCGGGCTGTCCCCGCCAGCGGCGTCCGCGGCGGGGTCGGTCGAGGTGCGCGCGGCTTGGCATGCGACAATGGTCTCGGCGGCCACCCGGCTCTCCAGGCTCACCAACAGCCCCAGGACGGGGGCTTCTGGCGTGGCTGCCGGGACCTCAGCCTCGACGGGGAGGGGCATCGTCACGCAGAGGGCTTGGCCCGCCTCGTACACGTACGCGCGCCCGTGGAGGTACACCCGCTTCGCCTGTTGCACGATGACGCAGAGGCTCGGCGGATACACGGCGATCACGCGGGGGACGGGGGCGTCGACCCGGAAGAGTTGGACCCCGTCCAGCGGGGTGTCTAGGGTACCCGGTTCGGGGAGGTGCTGCGCGATGAGGGCGGAGAGATCGGCCATGCCATAGTATACCCCGTGCGCCTGCCCGATCCAACAGGTTTGAGGCAATCAGGCATGTAATAGATGCAATTTGGAACACCTAGACGTATGGATCAGGGTATTATGCAAACCCCGCTGTTACATCAGTTGGGTCCACTAGACTACCGGAGCCCAAGCTGGGCACACATAACAAGCAGTTTGAACAATGACTACCCAAAACAAGGTTGGGCCGAAGGGCTGGACTCCGGAGCGCCTCGGCTCCCTAGCAGGCAAGACCTACGTCATCACCGGCGCCAACGCCGGTGCGGGATTCGAAGCCGCCCGGGCGTTCCTGTCGAAAGGCGCGGCTGTGGTGATGATGAACCGCAACCCCGAGAAGTCGGCCGCCGCCATCGCGGCCCTGGAACAGGAGTTCGGCGGGGACGCCGACGTACGGTTCGTGCGTATGGACCTGGCCGTCCTGGACTCCGTGCGAGAAGCGGCGGCGGAGGTCCTGGAGACGGTGCCCCACATCGAAGCGCTCATCTGCAACGCCGCCATCGCGCAGGTAGCCAAACAGGAGATCACCGTGGACGGTTTCGAGAGCCAGCTCGGCGTGAACCACTTCGGTCATTTCCTCCTGTGCGGACTACTCTTCGAGCGGGTCGAGGCATCCGGGGGCCGCATCGTGGTAGTCGGCAGCAACGCGTACAAGATGGGCCTGAAGCGCATCAAGTTCGAGGACCTCAACTTCGACGAGAACTACACCGCGTGGAACTCCTACGCCCAGAGCAAGCTGGCGCAGATGATGTTTGCCTACGAGTTGCAGCGCAGGGTCCGGGCTGCGGGCAAGAGCGTTCAGGTCCAGGTCTGTCATCCTGGCGCGTCACGAACCAACTTGCTGAAGGACACGGCCAGCCGTTTCAACAAGATTGTCTGGGCTGTTTCCTCTCGTATCATCGCACAACCCGCCGAGAAGGGGTCCTGGCCCGAAGTGATGTGCGCCACGGAGGAGGGGCTGAAGCCCGAGACGCTCTACGGGCCCACGA
>JABDIZ010000110.1 GCA_013003465.1 Rhodothermaceae bacterium | reverse complement strand
CATCCCCTACACCCTCCGCGAAGGCCTCGCCGGATTCGCGCGCGCCAAGTTCTCCGCCGCGATGGCGATCACCGCGCTCGCCGTCGCCCTCGTCCTGATCGGCATCGTGGGGCTGCTGGCGTGGCAGGGGCAGCAGGTAACGGAGTGGCTGCGGCAGCGCGTCGGTGAGGTGCAGGTGTTTCTGGAGCCTGCTACCGAGGCCGACGTGCAGCGCCTCCGCGCGCGCCTCGAAACGCTGCCCGGCGTGGACTCGGTGAACTACATCTCGCAGCAGGATGCCGCCACGATCTTCCGCGAGGACTTCGGCGACGAGGCCGTGCTGTTCGAGGACGAACTGTTCCTGCCCGCGTCTTTCCAGGTCCGCCTCGACGCGCGCTACGCCAACTCGGACAGCCTCGCACAGTTCAAGTCGCGCGTGGACCTGTGGCCGCGCGTGGACGAGGTGGCCTACGAGCAGACGCTCCTGACGAACGTGGAGGCCAACCTGCGGCGCTATTCGCTCGTGGGGTTCAGCGTGGGGCTCCTCGTGGTGCTGGCGGCGCTGCTGCTCGTGGGCAACACGGTGCGCCTGACGATCTACGCGCGGCGGCTGCTCATCCGCACCATGAAGCTCGTCGGTGCCACCGACGGGTTCGTGCGGCGGCCGTTCCTCGTGGAGGGCGTGATGCAGGGGCTCGTGGCAGGCCTCGTGGCGGCGCTGCTCGTGTCGCTGCTCTACGGCGGGCTCCGGCAGATGGTGGAAGGCCTCGGGGCGAACGGCTGGCCCGGCGGCTCGCCTATGGTCGCGCTCGGCGGCCTCGTACTGCTCGGTGTGCTGCTCGGCTGGCTGGCGTCGTGGGTGGCGGTGCGCCGGTTCATCAAGCAGGTGCGACTTTCTTAGCAGGATGGCGCTGCTTTTTTAGCAGGCAATAGGCTGAAAAACGAGGCGTTAGCTCGGGGCAACGAACCCGGGTCTTCGGGGTCTTGCTCGTACTCCGTTCACCCTCCGGTGCCTGTTATGCCTTCCGTTTTACGCCCCCGCTATCTGCTCGTGCTTCTCGCCCTCGTCGTGGGCCTTGCCGCCTGCGCCGACCGGAAGACCACCCGCGATACCGAGGAGGCGGAGGTGGACGCCATCGAAGAGGTTGCGCAGGACAGGGACGCGAATGAAGCCCCTTCTGCTCCGCCACCTCCAGCAACTGAACCGCTCCATATTCGTGGTGGGCGTGCCGATTACTATGTAGATGGGGTTCGTGTGCAGGCCGGTTCAGCCACGCGGCAAGGTGATGAGTCGTGGCGGTATGCGCCGCCGGTGGACCGGGAAGGCTATGCGCCCCTCGACGAGATCGGCTTCCGCCGCGTGGCCGATGCGCCGCTCTCGACCTTCTCCATTGATGTGGACCGTGCGAGCTACGCCAACACGCGCCGCATGCTGACCGATGGCTATTTGCCACCGTCCGCCGCCGTGCGCATCGAAGAGTTCGTCAACTACTTCGAGTACGGCTATGCCGGGCCGGAAGGCGAGCATCCGTTTGCCGTCCACACCGAAGTGGCCGAGAGCCCGTGGAACGCCGAGCACCGCCTCGTGCGGATCGCGCTCCAGGGCGAGCGCCTCGACACCGAAAGCCTGCCGCCGAGCAACCTTGTCTTCCTGCTCGACGTGTCGGGCTCGATGAACAGCCCGGACAAGTTGCCGTTGCTCGCCAATGCCTTCCGCCTGCTCACGAACGAACTGCGTCCGCAGGACCGCGTCGCCATCGTGGTCTATGCCGGAGCGGCGGGCCTCGTCCTCGAACCGACGCCGGGCGACGAGAAGCAGACCATCCTCGCCGCACTCAACCGTCTGCGTGCGGGCGGCTCCACGGCAGGCGGCGCAGGCATCCAACTGGCCTATGCCACGGCGCGGCGCACCTTCAACCCCAACGGCAACAACCGCGTCATCCTCGCTACCGACGGCGACTTCAACGTCGGCGCGTCCTCCGATGCGGCCATGCAAGAACTGATCGAGGAGGAGCGCGAGTCCGGCATCTTCCTCTCCGTCCTCGGCTTCGGCACGGGCAACCTCCAGGACAGCAAGATGGAGACGCTCGCCGACCACGGCAACGGCAACTACAGCTACATCGACTCCATGCGCGAGGCGCACAAGGTGTTCGTCCGCGAGTTCGGTGGGACGCTCGTCGCCATCGCCAAGGACGTCAAGGTGCAGGTCGAGTTCAACCCGGCCGCCGTGGCGGGCTACCGGCTCATCGGCTATGAGAACCGGATGCTGCGCGACGAGGAGTTCAACGACGACACGCGCGACGCCGGTGAGTTGGGTGCCGGGCACCGTGTGACGGCGCTCTACGAAATCGTGCCCCACGGCGCGACGACAGCGCTGGCCGGAATCGACTCGCTGCGCTACCAGACGACGACGCTCAGCCCCGAAGCGGGTTCGGGCGAGTTGTTGACCGTGAAGCTGCGCTACAAGCCTGCCACCGGCCCCGGCCAGTTCGCCGACGAGAGCGTGCTGCTGAGTCAGGCCGTCGCAGACGCCGAAGGCTCGGCGGAGCAGGCCTCGGAGAGTTTCCGCTGGGCCGCCGCTGTGGCTGAGTTTGCGCTCGTCCTGCGGCAGTCCGAGTACGCCGAGGGCGCTTCCTACGACGAGGCCCTCGCCCTCGCACGCTCTGCTCGTGGTCAAGACCGCGACGGCGACCGGGCCGAGTTCATACAACTCGTCGAGATCGCCCGCTCGCTGGATCAGCGCGGTGAGCCCGTGCAGGCACTACGGGACTGAATCCGGAGGGAGCACCGAGCAGGCTGGAGGGTCGGGGCGATGGCCTCGGCCCTCTGGTTGCATGAGTCGACGCCATCTAGTTCTGTGTGATCCCGAGCGAGCATTGCGAGTCGAGGGATCTCTGCCAGTTCCTTAGGTCCTTCGCGGCACAGATCCATTCGACTCGCTGCGCTCGCTCAGGATGACATCCCTCTGGCAAGAAATTCAACGGCTGAACCAGTCGGCCAGCACCTGCTCGGCGGGTTTGCCCTCGGGCGAGAAGCCGAGGTCATCTGCCCCCGCAGGTCTCCAGCGGCGACGACGTTCCTCTGGACGAATCGTCCATTTCCAGACGAGCGCGCCCGCGAACCACGGCTCGTCCCAGAACGACAGGAAGAAGGCCTCGTAGAGTTGCTGTTGCAGCGCCGTATCGGCAGGCGTCGTGCCGACCTCATCGCGGGTGGGCCAGCGCCACGGTTCGGCGGCGGCGTAGGGCACGCTGCGGTAGCCGACCTCAGTAAACAGGACAGGCTTCCCGGTGCGCTCCGCCAGCGATGCGAGCATCGCCTTGTGCGGCGCCCACGCTGCGACCAAGTCCTCAACCGTGTGGGTCGTGTCGGTGGCTTCGGCGAGGGGGAAGTAGGCCTGCACGCCGATGACATCGAGCGCATCCCAGAACGTGACGTGCTCGGCGTCTTCGTACCAGTTGGCGGCGTAGGTGATCGGCCCGGGATAGACCGTGCGCACCTCGTCGGCCAGAGATCGCCAGAAGGCCGGGCGCTCTTGCACGGCGCGGGCCAGTTCCGTCCCGATCACGAACAGCGGCGACTCGATCTCGGTAGCCACACGGGCGTGGTGCAGGATGTAGGCCCGGTACGACGCTTCCCACGCCTGCCAGTCAGCATCCGTCTCGAAGCCGATGGTGGCGCTCCAATGATCGTCCGCATTCCGACCGAGCCACAACTGCGGTTTGAGGACGATGTCAAGGCCGAGCGAGTCGCCTGCGGCAGCGAGGGCCCGGGCGCCGGTGCCGCTCTCCGAGTACCACCTCGGCTCAGGATTGAACCGGACCGACGGGCTGTCGTGGCGTTCCTGGAAACCGTAGGGGATGAGGGCGAGGTGCGTCGTGCCGAGGGCGGCCAGGCGTTGCAGCGTGCCTGACGGCGGCGCTTCGACCGCGTCCAGCGTGAGGCCACGGATGAGTGCGCGCGACGAATCCGGTGCCGTATTCGGTTCGGCTGAGGTCGAGCAGCCGGCGAACAGAAGGCAGAGGGCGGTGAGCAGAAGACAGGGGCGCATCGGCAGCGGCAACCGGTGAGTCGGCATAGGATAGAGGTCGTCGGATCGGTATGCATCACAACGTGTTGGGCGTGTGATTCGCGCAAAGGCTTGGTCTCGGGTGCATTTCGGCCGATACTAGAGCGTCGTTGCTCCTCGAACACCGATGGCCCCTCTCCGCCGTTCTTCCCCTCGCCGTGCGTTGCGTTCCGGCCCTGTTGTGGACGGGCGGGTCGGCGTCTTCCGGCGGTACTGGCGAAGCTTCCGCGATCCCGACCTCGCGGGGTGGAAGAAGGGGCTGCGGGCACTCGTAGGCCTCAGCGTGCTGGCGCTGATCCCGACGCTGGCGCTCGTGATCTACATCCTCACGCTCATTCCCTCCACGCCGACGGCGCTAGAGTTGGGGCGGGCCGCTGAGGCGCGGCCGTCCATCGTGCTCGCGGCGGGGGGCGAGAAGCTGACGCAGTTCGAAGACCCCTTCCATGAGTGGGTCCCGCTCGACTCGATTCCCCCGCACGTCATCCATGCCCTGCTCGCGACCGAGGACCGGGCCTTCTACGAGCACAACGGCATCCACCTGCGTCGCACTGTTGCCGCCGTCTACCGGACGATCCTCGGCGATACGCAGGGCGGCTCGACGCTCACGCAGCAACTCGCGAGCAATCTCTTCCCTGAAGAGATCGGTAGCCAGGGCTTCGTCGAGCGCAAGCTGAAGAAGATGATCGCCGCGCTCAAGATTGAGGGGCGCCACACCAAGCGGGCCATTCTGGAGGCGTACCTCAACACGGTCCCGTTCATCTACACGGCCAACGGCATTGAGCGGGCGGCACGGACCTACTTCGGCAAACCCGCCTCGCAGCTTTCCATTGCGGAGGGCGCCACGCTGGTCGGGATGCTCAAAGGCACGATGTACTACGACCCCGTGCGCTACCCGGAGCGGGCGCGGCAGCGGCGCAACCTCGTCCTCGGGCTGATGGTGGAGGAAGCGTATCTCAGTTCCGCGGAGGCTGCGCGCTTGCAGGCCACGGCGCTTGGACTGCGCTTCCAGCGCTTGCCGGGGCACGAGAGCCTCGCGCCGCACTTCACCGCCGCCGTCCGCGCGCGCGTCGAGGCGTGGGCACGGGCGCGTGGGCTGATTCTGGAACGCGATGGCCTCGTGATCCGCACCACCCTCGACCTGCCCCTCCAGCGCGAGGCCGAAGCCGCTGTCCGCGCGCAGGGCGACCGGCTCCAAGCCATCGCCGACGTGGAATGGAGCCGTCGGGGAATGCCCTCGCTCTCCGGTGGCCCGGATGCCTACGTACGCTACCGTGACCGCATCGAGCCGTTCGGCTACTTCTGGCGTTCGCGCGGATCCGTCGTGGAGCGGCACGCCCGCCGCAGCGCCGCCTTCGACCGCCTCCTTGACAGCGGACTCGCCGAGGCCGAGGCGCTCGACTCGCTCGTACGCAACGACGCCTTCATGGACTCGCTCCGCGCCGTGGCGACGCGCCTCGAAGCGGGCTTCACCGCCCTCGACCCGAAGACCGGCGACGTGAAAGCCTACGTCGGCAGCCGCGATTTCTCGGTGGACGAGTACGACCACGTCTCCGTCGCGCGCCGCCAGCCGGGCTCGACGTTCAAGCCGTTCGTCTACGCCGCTGCCCTCCAACGCGGTTACTCGCCGCTCGACCGCATCACGGATCAGGCCGTGGCCGTGGACCTCGGCAACGGGCAGACGTGGCGCCCCACCAACAGCGGCTCCATCTCCGGCGCCGACCTCACGCTCGCCGACGCGCTCGCCTACTCCAAGAACACGATCACCGTCCAACTCATGGACGAGATCGGGCCGGGGCGCGTGGCACTCGTCGCCCGCCAGATGGGCATCACCGAGAGCGACCTCGACCTCGTGCCCTCACTCGCCCTCGGCACCAGTCCGGTCACCCTGCTGGAGATGGTCTCCGCCTACGGCACCATTGCCAACCAGGGGCAGCGCCACGCCCCGCGCCTCGTCACGCGCATCGAATCGGCCACGGGTGTCGTGCTCGAAACGTTCGGGAGCCGGGGCACGCAGGTGCTCACGCGCCGCGAGGCCCAGACGCTCACCGACATGCTGCGCGGCGTCGTGGACCGGGGCACCGGGCGGGGCATCCGCAGTTGGGGCGTCACCGGCGACGTGGCAGGCAAGACGGGCACCACGCAGCGCAACGCCGACGGCTGGTTTCTGCTGATGCACCCGCGCCTCGTGATGGGCGCATGGGTCGGCTTCAACGACCAGCAGATCACCTTCCGCTCCAACTACTGGGGGCAGGGCGCGCACAATGCGCTCTTCGTCGTAGGCGATTTCTTCGGCGACGTCGAGCCCCGCTTCGGCGACGTGCGCTTCCCCGATCCGCCGCGCTACCGCCAGCCGTTCGACGACGAGAGCTACGCCGATTCCATCCTGACGGCGCTCGACGCCTATTTCGAGCGAGATTCGGTCGGGGAGCCGGATCCTGCGATGATTCAGCCCGTCGAGCTGGGCGAGGGCGGAAGCGACGAGATGCTCGCGCGACCCGAGGAAGAGCGGCCCGATCTGCGTCCGCTGCCCGCCCGCGAGCGCCCCCGCGACCGCAACGCCCGCGAGGACGACTTCATGAGTGCCGAGGAAATGCTCGGCATCGACGAAGGGGACGACGGCGACGGTTAACCCGGCGGCGATGGGGATTCCGGGAAGAACGCCCGAGGACGGGAACGGCGCTGACGTTCGGGGATGGGACGGAGCCGGGGTGAGCGCTTGAGCCACCCCCTATACTCTTTCATCCGCCCACCCCCGACCACGTGCCCCGCGTTCTCCTCTTCACTGGTAAAGGCGGCGTCGGCAAGACGACCTGTGCCGCCGCCACCGCCCTCGCCTGCGCCCGCCGTGGCTACCGGACACTCGTCATGTCCACCGACCCGGCGCACTCGCTCGCGGACGCGCTCGATCAGCCGCTCGGCCCGGAACCGGTGCCCATCGTCGAGAACCTCTGGGCGCAGGAGGTGGACATGTACTACTCGATGCGCAAGTACTGGGGTAACATGCGCGAACTGGTGCGCTCCGTGCTCCGCTGGCAGGGCGCCGACGCCGTGGCGGCCGAGGAACTGGCCGCGCTGCCCGGCATGGGGGAAGGGAGCGCGCTCCTCTGGCTCGACGAGTTCTACCGCTCCGGCGACTACGACGTGATCGTGCTCGACGCCGCGCCCACCGGTGAGACGCTCACGTTGCTCACGCTGCCGCAGGTCACGCAGTGGTGGCTCCAGAAGGCGTTCCCGCTCCAGAAGACCGCCATCAAGACCGTCGGCTTCGCCGTCCGCAAGACGACCGGCGTCCCGCTCGACAAGGGCTACGAGGAACTCGATAAGCTCTTCGCCAAGCTGGGCGAGGTGCAGGCCATCATGCAGGACCCGCAGATCACCAGCGCCCGCCTCGTGATGAACCCCGAGCGGATGGTGATCCAGGAGGCCCGCCGCGCCTACACCTACCTCCAGCTCTACGGCTACAGTGTGGACGCGGCCATCGTCAACCGCGTCATCCCGGAGGGCGAGGCAGGCGAGGTGCTCAAGCAGTACGTCGCCGCACAGGTCGACTATTTGCAGGAGATCGAGGAGACGTTCGCGCCGCTGCCCGTCTTCCGCGTGCCGCACGTCGGGCGCGAGGTCTTCGGCGTTGAGTTGCTGAGTGAGATCGGCGAGCGGCTCTACGGTGAGCGCGATCCGGCCGAGGTCTTCCATGCCGAGCCTACCTACCGCGTCGAGAACGACGGCGACGTCTACACGGTCTCCCTCAAGGTGCCATACGTCGACGGCGACGAGGTCGAGGCGGAGCAGTTCGGCGACAACCTCGTGGTGCAGATCCGCAATCAGCGCCGCAACGTGCTCCTCCCCAGCTTCCTCGCCTACTACCACCTCGACGGCACCACTATCGAAGACGGCTGGCTGCGGGCACGTTTTGTCCCCGAAGCCGTCGCGGCGTAATCTCCGTAACCCGTTCCCTGCGCTTCGCGTACCGATTCCTTTCCCCAGCAACCGTTTTCCGCCATGCTTCGCCCCCTATCCCTTCTTCTCGTGCTGTTCCTCGCGGCGCCAGCCTTCGCTCAGCCCAGCATCCTGGGCGATTGGACCGGCGTCCTAGACATCTCCGCCGTCCAACCTGGCGGCCCCCAACTCACGCTCGTCCTCCACGTCATGGAGGAGGGCGATGGCTTCGCTGCGACCCTCGATAGTCCCGACCAGGGCGCTTTCGGGATTCCTGCCGATGAGGCCACGTTCGATGGCGAGACGCTCGCCTTCGCGGTGGGGAGCATTGGTGCCTCGTATACCGGCACCGTGAACACCGACGGCTCCCAGATCGAGGGCACCTTCAACCAGGGGCCCATGGAGCTACCGCTCGTGCTGATGCCCTACGAGGCCGCAGAAGAGATGGCCGCGGCCGCGGACACCAAGCCTGCCGCCATCAAGCCCGGCGACTACTCGGGCTCCTGGGCCGGGGCCATGCCGATCCCGAACGGTGGTGAAATGCGCCTCACCTTCCACCTCACGAAGGCCGAGGACGGGAGCTACACCGCCGTCCTGGATGCCCCCGGCCAAGCCGACAACCTCGATCTAGGTGAGATCATGGTCCAGGGCCGTTCGGTCAACATCGACATCATGGGGCAAGCCCGCTTCACCGGCACCGTCGCTGAAGACGAGCGCTCGATGGAAGGCGAGATGGCGCAAGGTGATCAGAAACAGCCGGTCACGCTCACGCGCCAGTAGGACCCCGTCACAGACGGATTGGTTAGAGGGGCGCAGCACGATGCTGCGCCCCTACGCCGTTGAACCAACTTCGTTGAGCACGCTATGACCAGACGCGTTTTCCTGTTCGTCTTGCTCGCCGCCGTCGTGGTTCCTGCGCCGCAGGCTCAGGTCGATCTCTCCGGCGATTGGGGCGGCGCGATCAGCGGCGTGTTGCCGCTCGTGCTCCACATCGAAGCGGCGGACGACGGCTTCACGGCCTCGCTCGACAGCCCGACGCAGGGGGCCTTCGGCATCCCCGTAGGCGAGGTGCTGCTGGATGGCTTAGCCGTCACGTTCACCTTCCCGGTGCTCCCGGCCACCTACAGCGGCCAACTCGACGCCACTCTCGATACGTTGACCGGCGTGTGGAATCAGGGTGGGGTCGAGCAGCCGCTTACCTTCGTGCGTGGCGCCGAGGCGACCGGACCAAACCGACCGCAGGAGCCGCAGCCGCCCTTCCCGTACGCCACGGAGGACGTGGCCTTCATGAGCGCCGACGGCACTGTCCTCGCCGGGACGCTCACCATTCCCGCGGGGAACGGGCCGCATCGCGCCGTCGTGCTCACGTCCGGCAGCGGCCCGCAGAACCGCGACGAGGAACTGGCCGGGCACAAGCCGTTCTTCGTGCTCGCCGACTACCTGACCCGCCAGGGGCTCCTCGTGCTCCGCTACGACGATCGTGGCGTGGGAGAAAGCAGCGGCAGCTTTGAGACTGCCGACCTCTACGACTTCACCGCCGACGCGACGGCCGCCGTCGAGTTTCTGAATGCCCGAGAGGAGGTGGCCGACGTGGGGCTGCTCGGGCACAGCGAGGGCGGCTACGTGGCGCCGCTCGTGGCGAAGCAGACCGAGACGCTCGACTTTATCGTGCTGCTCGCCGGGCCGTCGGTGCGCGGGGCTGAGGTGCTCGAAGTCCAGAACGAGTTGGCGTACCGCCTAGCCGGTGTGAGCCCGGAAACTGCGGAGGCCTATGCGACCGCGCTCGGGCGCGTATTGCAGCGCATCATCGCCGTGCCTCTCGATCAGCCGCTCGGCGACGAACTGCTCGCCACCGCGCGTGACTCCATGCGGGCGACCATCACCGCGCTACCCGCTGCCGACCTCGCCCTCGCCGGGGTCCGCGAGGACAACCTCGACCAGGTGCTTGCAGGGCTGGCCGACTTCCTGCAAGCCCCGTGGGCGCGCGCCTTCCTCGCCTACGATCCGCAGCCGGACTTGCGTGCGCTCGACGTGCCCACGCTCGCCCTCTTCGGCGCGAAGGATTTTCAGGTGCCGCCCGATCAGAACGAGGAACCCATGCGCGCGGCGCTGGCGGCGAGCAACAGCCCGCTGTGGGATGTCGAGACGTTCGAGGGGCTGAACCATCTCTTCCAGACGGCTCCCACCGGGAGCATGGGCGAGTACGGGACGATTGAGGAGACAATGAATCCAGCGGTGCTGGCGCGCATCGCAGACTGGATCGCATCGCTGGAGTGAGCCGTGCTGGAATCCAGGCGCGCCGCCGCGTCGATTTAATCTGCCCGGCCGGGGTGCCGATACCGCCGGGGCCCTTTTTTGCGCCAGCCTCATGCATCCCGACGGTTACCGCCTCAACCCGGCGAACTTCCACAACACCTCGCTCGATTTCGTCCGCATCACGACGAGCGAGGAGGGCGAGCGCGCGCTCGTCGAGGGCACCATCGCCATTCCCGGTCTGCCGACGTGCCACATCCGCATGCGCGCCGATGCCGACCGGCTCTACCGCTACGGCGCCGGCCGCACGGCGCTCTTTCGCTATATCCGCGAGGCGCTCCGCGAAGACGCGCAGAGCGAACTGCCCTGCAACTGAGCGCGGTTAACCGTCGCCGTTCGACGAGGTGGCACGGAGGCCGTCCGGTAGCGCCTCGCGGAGGGCGAGGCCACCGTTCGGATCGAAGTCGAGCGTGCGGATGGGGAAGGGAATCGTGACGCCTTCCTGGTCGAAGGCCGCCTTGATGCGCTTGATAGCGTCGCTCTGCGCGGCCAGGAACTGGCCCTGCGTGGCGCCCTCGATCCAGAAGCGCAGCATGAAGTTGATCGAGGAGTCGCCGAACTCGGTATAGAAGAGCTCCACCTCTTGGCTCGCGTCGCGTCGCGCTACGTCCTCGACGGCGGCTTTCGCTACGCGCTCGGCCGTGTCGAGGTCGTCGCCGTAGCCCACGCCGCAGGCGATGTCTACACGCCGCGAGGCCGTCTCGGTGTAGTTGACGAGTGGGTTCTGGTAGACCGCCGCGTTCGGGATGATGACGGTCTGCCCCTGAAACGTCTCGATGTGCGTCGCGCGCAGATCGATTTGCCGGACGGTGCCGAGGTAGTCGTTGGTCTTGATGAGGTCGCCCACCTGGAACGGAGCGCGGACGGCCAGCAGCACGCCCGCGATGAAGTTGGAGGCAATGTCTTGGAACGCGAAGCCGAGGGCGAGGCCGAGGATACCCGCGCCTGCCAGCAGACTCGTCACCACCCCGTCGAGGCTGAGTACGCCGAGGGCGATGAATGTACCCGCCGAGAGCACCGCGACGTAGGCCAGCGTCCCGAGCAGGCTCTGCACCCGCTTGGTGGACTCCATGTGGTCGCCTAGCCGCCCCAGTACCTTCTTGACGCCACGTCGCGCCAGCCGTGCTATCATCGCCGACACGATCACGATGAGGACCGCAAGGACGAAGTTGGGGAGCGCGAGAATGATCGCGTCGAGCCAGCCCGCGAGTTTGTCGACGAGGCCCGCGAGGGCATCGCTGACGCTGAGGGGTTCGGAGGTAGACGTGGCCGACGGGTCAGCTGTAGCGGATTGGAGGCGCATGGAGAGACGGGAGGATGAGAACGGCGAGCGGCTAGTCGTATCGAGGCGGAGTTGTTGCTGTTCCAGTTACGCGGGATCTCCTTTCGGCACCATGATCCCGTGGTACGGCTATCTTCGCGTCGTTCGCTCCTCCCCCGGCTCCGTCCGCATGTTTCTCCACGAACTGACCACCGAGCAGCAGCGCGCCTTCCTGATTCTCGCGCGCCAGGTCATGGCCGCCGATGAGCGACTGGCGATGCAGGAGGTCGAGCGCCTCGAAGCGCTCTACCGCGAAACGGGCTTGCCCGCCGAAACCGCCGCGGGTCCCGATGCGGTGGGCGACATGAACTACCTGTTCGCCTCGCCGCGCGTCCGGGCTGTGGTACTGCTCGAGTTGCTCCTCGTCGCCCACGCTGATGACGACCTCGACCCCCGCGAGAACGCCGTCATCCGCGATGTCGCCGAGCGCATGGAGGTGTATGATGACGACTGGACGCGCTTCAGCGCCTGGGCCGCGCGGTATGCGGCACTCCGGCGGGAAGCCGAGACCTACGAGACGCAGCGGTCATGACGCCGGACGTGGTCGTACTCGGGGCGGGGATCGCCGGGTTGACGAGCGCCATCCGTCTCGCCGAGGCTGGATTTCCGGTGCGCATGCTCGCCCGCGAGCGCCCCGAGAACACGGTGTCATCCGTGGCCGCGGCGCTCTGGCATCCGTTCCGCGCCGAGCCACCGGATCGCGTGCTCGCGTGGAGCCGAGCCAGCTACGCCGTGTACGCGGCCGAAGCCGCCGATCCCGACTCGGGCGTCATCATGCGCCCGTTGCTCGAACTGTACCGTCATGAGGCGCCGTGGCCGAGTTGGGGCGAGGCGCTGCCCGATCTCCACCGGGCCCCGCCGCCGGTCGGGTACACAACGGCGTTTGCGGGGACCGTCCCCGTCATCGAAAGCCCGATCTATCTAGCCCGGCTGGAAGCGCGGTTGCAGGCGCACGGAATCGGGGTGGAAATCGAAGACGTGCCGAGCCTCGATGCGCTCGTCCAGCCGAACCGCCTCGTCGTGGTGTGCGTCGGGCTGGCCGCGCGGGATCTGCTCCGCGACGATGCCCTCTATCCAATACGCGGGCAGGTCGTGCGCGTGACGAACCCAGGGGTGACGCGGGTCCTGTTAGACGAAGGCGATGCGGAGGCGCTCACCTACATCATCCCGCGCTCGGCCGATTGCATTCTCGGCGGCACCACGCAGGAAGGGGTCTGGGATACCGCTCCCGATCCGGCGGTCACCGACGCCATCCTGGCCCGCGCGCAGCGCTTGGAGCCTGCCCTCCTCGATGCTGAGGTGCTGGAGGTGCGCGTCGGCCTCCGTCCCGGGCGGACGTGCGTGCGGCTGGAAGCGGAGCAGCAACCGGACGGCAGCGCGGTCATCTACAACCTCGGGCACGGCGGTTCCGGGTACACGCTGGCATGGGGCTGCGCCGACGAGGTGGTTGCCTCCGTGCAGGCCTTCGCAGGCAGCCGACGGGTGGTTTGACAGAGGCCGCTATCTCCGAATTCGCACTCGCACAGATATGCAGGCGGGCGTAGCTTAGCGCCCCGCAATTCCACCACGCCCGTACCGATTTCACCCTTCCCGCTACAGATTCTATGAGTGCAATCAAGTTCGGAACCGATGGCTGGCGTGCTGTCATTGCCGACGGGTATACGTTCGCCAACCTCGAAACCGTCGCGCGCGCGACGGGACAGTGGCTGCACAAGCAATACGGTGACGACGCGTCTGTGGTCATCGGCCATGACACCCGCTTCCAGGGTCCTGCCTTTGCGGCCCATGTTGCCTGCGTCCTTGGCTCCATGGGCATCCGGGTGCGCCTCGCCGAGGGCTTCGCGACCACCCCGGCCGTCAGTTGGGCCACCCTAGAGGAGGAGCACAGCGCTGGCATCGTCATCACGGCCAGTCACAACCCGCCCAAGTACAACGGCTTCAAGATCAAGGCGCACTTCGGAGGACCGGCGACGCCTGCTATGATCGCGGATGTCGAGGGCGAATTGGACCAACTGGCCGCATCGTTCGACCTCCGCGCCATGGAGGACCTGGAGGCCGAGGGCCTGATCGAGCGCTTCGATCTCCAGCGCGCCTACATCGGCCTTCTCCGTGAACGCCTCGACATCGAGGCCATCAAGCACGCGGGCCTGCATGTCGCCTACGATGCGATGTACGGCGCGGGCAAAGGTGTCGTGACCGAACTGCTGGGCGTCCCCCGGGTAACGGAACTGCACCACGACGACAACCCCGGCATGCACGGGCAAGCGCCCGAGCCCATCGACCGCAACCTGGCCGAATTGTCCGAGATCGTCTCGGATCAGCACCTCGCCGCGGGCCTCGCCACCGACGGCGACGCCGACCGCATCGGCATGTTCGACGAGGAGGGCAACTTTGTGGACTCCCACAAGATCCTCGCGCTCCTCGTCAAGTACCTCTACGAAGAGAAAGGCCTCGAAGGCGCCATCGTCAAGACATTCTCGACGACCGACATGCTCGACCGAATGGGCGAGAAGTACGGCCTCCCTGTCGAGACGACACCCATCGGGTTCAAGTACATCGGCCCTAAGATGGTCGAGAGCGATGTGCTCGTGGGCGGCGAAGAGTCCGGCGGCATGGCCGTCAAGGGACACATCCCCGAGCGCGACGGCCTCTTCATCGGCCTGACCATCGTGGAGATGATCGTCAAGCGGGAGCGCTCGCTCTCAGGGCTCGTGCGCGAGCTGATGGAAGAGTTCGGCCCCCACTACCAGAGCCGCACCGACCTGCACACGACGGAGGAGAAGAAGCAGGCCTTCCTCAAGCGCCTCGACACCAAGGGCCTCGACCTGATCGGCAACCGCGAGGTCAAGTCAATCGAGACGCTCGACGGCTTCAAGTTTCGCGTCAAGGACGGCTGGCTGATGTTCCGCCCCTCGGGCACCGAGCCCGTGCTACGGATCTACTCGGAGGCGCCGTCGCAGGAAGAAGCCGATGCGCTGGTCAAGGACGGCGTCGCGCTCGTAGACGCCTGAGGCCCTGTGTGTCGGCCGACGCGCAGCAGTATATGTAGTATATAGCGTTAGCGATGGTATTGTCAGGCACGGTCCGATCCAGTTGTTCGTTGAGCAGGCATACGAGTTCAGGGGAATGAGACGCTCCGGTGCTGCAGGGGCCTTGCTCCTCATCGTACTGCTCGCAGGGTGCACCCCCGGTGGCTCGGAGCCCACCCGTGAGGTGGCGGGATCTGAGCAGAGCAGGGTGGCTACGCCTGACGCTGGAGCCGAGAGGGGCCGCGCTGGCGGGCGAACGGGTGCGGCCGTCGTCGGCCAGACCGTTTACGTCCCCGTCTACTCACACATCTACTTCCGGGACGAGGAGCGGGAAGTAGACCTCGCCGCGACGGTCAGCGTCCGCAACACAGACCCTGAGTACTCGATCACCGTCACGACTGTGCAGTACTACGACTCGGGCGGACATCTCGTGCGGCAGTACGGAGAGGAAACGGTTGTGCTGCCACCACTCTCCTCACAGGCGTACGTCGTGGAGGAGGAGGACCGCACAGGCGGGGTAGGCGCAAACTTCATTATCGAGTGGGAAGCCAGTGCCCAGGTCAGCCCGCCCATTACGGAGGCAGTCATGATCAGCACGGCGAGCACGCAAGGCATCTCCTTCGTCAGCCGCGGGGAAGTCGTCCGCTCCTTCGGTGAAGTGGGCGGCGAGCGGACGCACACGGAATAAATGCTCACGGCACTGCCACAATATCCAGCACACCGACCTGCACACGACGGAGGAGAAGAAGCAGGCCTTCCTCAAGC
>JABDIZ010000077.1 GCA_013003465.1 Rhodothermaceae bacterium | reverse complement strand
CCCGTACCGCGTGCTCCGCCTCCTCGGCCGCGGGGGTATGGGCGCCGTCTACCTCGCCGAACGGGCCGACGGGCAGTTCGAACAAACCGTCGCCCTCAAGCTCATCCGCGAGGGCTTCGATTCGCCTGCGCTGCGCGCCCGCTTCCTCCACGAGCGCCAGACGCTGGCCCGCCTCCAGCACCCTGGCATCGCTCGCCTACTCGATGGCGGCCTCGACGATGCTGGACGGCCCTTCTTCGCCATGGAGGTCGTCGAGGGGGAGCGGCTCGACCGCTACTGCGATACGCATCGCCTCGGCCTGAAGCACCGGCTTCTCCTCTTCAGCGAGGTGTGCGAGGCCGTCCATTACGCGCACCAGAACCTCGTCGTCCACCGTGACCTCAAGCCCTCCAACATCCTCGTCACGACCAACGGCGACGCCGCGCCGCACGTCAAGCTGCTTGATTTCGGCGTGGCCAAGCTTCTCGAACGCGACAGCGGCGAGGCCCACACGCAGACCGGCCTGCGCGCGATGACGCCGGAGTATGCCGCCCCAGAGCAAGTGCGCGGCGCCCCCGTCACCACCGCTGCCGACGTGTACAGCCTCGGCGTGGTGCTCTATGAGTTGCTGACCGGGCACCGCCCCTACGACGTCCGCGCGCTCTCGCCGGGCGAGTTGGAGCGAGTCGTCTGTGAGACCGAGCCTCCCCGACCGAGCACGGTCGTCACGCGCGCCGAGGCCGCCGGTGCGGGCCAGCAGGCTGCCCCGATCACGCCGGAGACGGTGAGTGCAGCTCGCGCCACCGAGCCCGACACGCTGGCGCGCCGCCTCGCGGGCGACCTCGACACCATCGTGCTCAAAGCGCTGGCGAAGGAACCCAAACGGCGCTATGCCTCCGCCGAAGCCTTCCTCGAAGACATCCGGCGGTACCTGAACGGGCTGCCGGTACGGGCGCGCCCCGACACGCTCGGGTATCGAACACGCAAGTTCGTACAGCGGCACCGGACGGGGGTAGCCGCAGCGGCCCTCGTGCTCGTCTCGCTGCTGGCCGGGCTCGGCGGCGTCGCATGGCAGGCCCGTGAGGCCGCCCGCGAGCGCGACCGCGCCCGCACCGAGGCCGACAAGGCCGAGCGAGCCCTCGACTTCCTCGTCGATCTGTTCGAGCAGGCGGATCCCGGCGCCACCGCGGGCGCGACCGTTACGGCCCGCGAAGTCCTGGACCGCGCCGCCGAACGCCTCGCCGCGCTCGACGACCAGCCCGAGGCCAAAGCCACCCTCCTCGACGCCATCGGGCGCGTGTATCACAACCTCGGGCTGTTCGACCAAGCCGAGGTGCCCCTATCCGAGGCCCTGGCCCTCCGCCGCACCCTCTTCACCGAACCCCATCCCGATCTCGCTGCCAGCTTGCATCGCCTCGCCTTCTTCCACTACGGCCGTAGCGCGTACACGCCCGCCGACTCACTTTACCGCGAAGCCATCGTCACCTACCGTGCCGTGCCCCAACCGGCTCACCTCGCCCTAGCCGACGCCTTACATGACTACAGCGTGATGCTGCGCGGGCAGGGACGCACCGACGAGGCGGAACCGCTTATCCGCGAAGCCTTGAACCTGCGCCGCACGCACCTGGCGCCCGCGCATCCCGACATCGGCGCGTCGCTCTATGTGCTGGCAGCCCTCCACCACGACCGGGGCGACTTCGACACCGCCGAGCCCCTCTTCCGCGAGGCGGTCGCGCTGTATCCTACCGACCGCGAAACGCTCCACCCCGAGGCGGCCGACGCGCGCGCAGCCCTTGGCCAGTTCCTCCTGTTCAGAGGCGAACTCGACGAGATCGAGCCCCTCTTCCGCGAGGCCCTCGCCATCCGCCGCCGGCTGTACGGGGACGAGCACCCTGATGTCGCGCGGAGCCTACAGGATGTAGGCATGCTCCTCTATGAGCGCGGCCAGAGCGGGGCCGCCGAACCGTACCTCCGCGAAGCCATTGAGATGGGCACGCGCACCCTCGGGGCCAACCACTTCGAGGTACTGGGCGCTCGGCAGGCCCTCGCCCACGTCTGGTTCGAGCAGGAACACTTCACGGAGGCGCTGGCCTCGCTGCGCGAGGTCGCCGCCGCCTACACTCAGCTGTTCGGGGAAGACCACGGGACGGTGCTCTCAACCCGTCTGTCCGTCGGGCGCGCGGCGCTCCGAGCGGGCGACCCAGAGGCTGCGGCCGACGCGTTCGAGGCGGTCATCGCCGTGACCCGCCGCACCTTCGGCGACACACACCCCTACGTCGGGCGCGGCTTCGGAGGGCTGGGCGCGACCGCCCGCGTGCGCGGCGACCTGGATCGGGCGACGACCTACTACCGGCAGGCGCTAACGCTCTTCGAACAGACGCTTCGCCCCGATCACGAGTTCATCGCCGAAGCCCAGCGAGACCTCGGTGGCGTGCTCCTCGACCAGGGCGAGGCTGCGCAGGCCGAATCGCTGCTCCGCGCAGCCTACGACCGCTTCAGCGCCGACAGTGCCTCCGCCATCCGTCGAGCCAACACGCAGAGCGCGCTCGGCGAAGCCCTCGTCGCCCTCGGCCGCCCAGACGAGGCGGCCCCGCTGCTCACCGAGGCCCACGCCACACTCCGCGACGTGCTGGGTCCCGAGCATCGGTTTACACGCCAGGCCCAGCAGCGCCTCGCGGCGTTCCGTCGGGTCGTTCGTTAATCGCTACCGCTCAGCAGCGGCCTCACGGGCGAGAATCTGGGAGGATGCTGCTACCGAACGGATGTAAAACAGTGCCGTCAAGATCGCCTGCTCGGCCTCAGCGAGATCGCCGTGGTGCCCTTGCCGCGCGAGGCGATCCTGCCGAGCGTGGTAGAGCGCGAGCGCGGCCGCCACCGAGATGTTGTAGCTCTGGATGAACCCGTCGATGGGAAGCAGCACGTTGGCGTCGGCGCGGGCGAGAAGAGCCTCCGAGACGCCATCGCGTTCGTTGCCGAAGACGAGGGCGGTCGGCTGCGTAAAATCCCAGGCTGTGATCGGGATAGCGTCCGCGCTCAGGTGTGTCGCCACGACGGCGTAGCCCCGGTCGTGGGCAGCAGCTACAAACGCATCGGCATCCGACCAAGCCCGCAGGTCGATCCACTTGTGCGAGCCTTGGGCGGCCCGCACCCCTGCCCGCTTTCCGAGCGCGTCGGCCGCAGGCTCCCGGCCCCTCGCGTACGCCGCTACGACCGGCACCGCTTCACCCTCGGGGGCTACGATCTCTGCCGCGCCGTACCCGAGCCCCTCGGCACTGCGCAATACCGCGTGCAGGTTGCCGGCATCGGAGAGGCCTTCGAGCACCGGCACAATGGTGTACGTGCGCCTGGCAGCGACCTCCGCAATGCGCTGGCGGCGACGCTCCGAGAGAAACGGCGCCAGCACCGCGCGAACCATATCCGCAGGGTAGACGTGCCCATCTACCTCCAGCACAGCCGCGTGGGGGAAACGGTCAGAAGCGAGCACCATCGGAACCCTACGAGCGAAACGACGCGCGTAAGTTAGCGGCCCCGTCTTCCTCTCCTTGCCCACGAATCCTGCTGATGCACCGTTCCCTTGCCGTCTGTTTCCTCGCCCTCTCCCTAACGGCCTGCGGTGGAGAATCTGCCGACGAGTCGGTCCTCGGCGCGGAGTCGCTCACGGTCGACGACATCGCCGACCGCATGGTGGCGCGCTTCGAGGCCAACTTCGAGGACGTGCTTTTCTTCACCACCACGACAGCGGATCTCGAAGCCTCGTACGAGCGCGACACGGCCGATAGCCTCGGCGCCTTCACCACCGAGGTGGCCCCGCGGGATCCGGCCACCCCACCGACGACGCCTCCCCAGCTGGCGACCTACCTCGTCCCGGAAGCCCTGCGCCTCGCCCATGGGCTTCGGCAGGGGGCTCAACTCGCCGGACCGACGCCCCACGAAGGGCACCGCGTCTATGTGCTCGACGCTGAGAACCCGGTAGCCCTGACGGCCGCCCCTGAGGCGTCCGCTACGGCCCTGGTCGGCGCGCGGCTCTACATCGATAGCGAGACGTTTGACGTGCGCGAGATTCGCTTCGAGGTCGCTGGAGAGGACAGCAGCCAGGCCGAACCTGTCGTCCAGCGCATCCTCTACGATGACTTCCAGGAGGTCAATGGGGTCGTGCTGCCGTTTACGGTCCGCACGGTGACCTCGGGCCTCCTCTCGACCCTTCCCGACGATTACCGCATGGTGATGGGCGGACGCCTTGGCCTCGAGCGAGCGCAGGCGGAGCAATTGCCGCCCGGGCCACAACGCGACGAGGCCTTGCGCGAGATCGAGGCGCAGGAGCGCTTCTTGAACGAGGGCATTCTCGAGGACGTACTGACGGTCGAAACCGTACGGATTAACGCTGACGGCTCAAGTTGACGCTCCAACTCCGCCTAGGCGGCCCGTGAGGTTTCTAGGAGGCCACGTGGGTGGCGGCTCTCGATTCATTTTGCAGTCTCGTCTCTCCCCTCTACCTTTGGGCGTTCTCTTCGCTTCTATGAGCGAACTCTTTCTTCTGACCAACCCCGCTTGCGATGCGCATCCCTTTGCTACTCCTCTTTGCCTCTGCACTCTGGCTGCCGCTCAGTGTCCAGGGCCAGAGCTTCCAGGCTTCACACCCCAACGATGAAACCGGGGCGACCTCTGCTGTCGGCGGCTCCGTCGTCCTCTACGACCAAACGGCCAACATCGGTGCTAATGGGGCTCCCTCCCAAGAATTCCCCGACTTCGCTGGGCAGGCACGGAGTGCCGACGACTTTGTCGTGCCTACGGGAGAATCGTGGATGATCACGGACGTATTCGTCTTGGGCAGCTACAACGATGGTGGCACTACCGATGGTGGTGCTCCAAGTTGGAACGTTGCCATTTACGAAGACGACGGTGGCCTTCCGGGCACCGAGGTATTCAGCGAAGCTGCGATCACGAATGTCACAGACACGGCGGGCGATGTGACGATCGCCTTGACGACACCTCCGACTCTAACAGAAGGTACCTACTTCGTTTCGGTCGTAGCGGTGATGTCCTTCGCTCCCAACAATGCCCAGTGGTTCTGGTCGGCGCAGGCCGTGCAGACCAATTCGCCCTATGCCTTTGAAGATACCGATGGTCTTTTTGGCATCGCGGCCTGTGCAACGTGGCAGCCTGGGGCTGCCACCTGTGGTGTCGGCGGCGGTGTTGAACCGGACCTCTCCTTCAGCATCTCTGGTGCAATCAACACAGCCAATGAGGCAGGCTCGGAGCTGCCACGTACCGTCTCACTGGGCGAGAGCTACCCGAACCCGTTCACGGCAGGGTCCACGGTGCCCTTCACCGTTGACGAGACCTCCCACGTCCGTCTCGCGGTGTACGATGTTCTGGGGCGGGAAGTCGCCCTGCTCGCGGACGGCTCCTACCCCGTGGGTACGCACCGCGCGACGCTGGACGCCCGCCCCTTGCCGAGCGGTACATACGTCTATCGCCTCGAAGCCAACGGCGAGGTGCAGATGCGCACCATGACGCTGGTGAAGTAAGCACCACGGTTCCTTCAAAGCCTTCCGGGGGACTGCAGCGAGCGGTCCCCCGGTTTTTCAGACCTCATCGCACTCGGATGGACGGGCGTGGGCCTGATGGGCTGCCTTGCGCTCCTGGTAGACGGGGTCGGCACGGACAGCGTCCCACTTGGCCTTGAAGACGAGCGCCGCCTCGCGCTTGGCCGGATCGGCCCACTGCTGCGGCTCGCGGGGCGTCCCGTCGGGGTCGAGCTTGCGGCCGCCGGGGAACTTGGCATAGCGCATGGCCCGGGTAAAGCCCATCTGGAGGTACTTGCGCGCCATGTCCATCCCGACGAAGTCGCCAGCGACGCGGTAGGCTTCGTACTGCGCCCATAAGGCCGCAGCAGACGCACGCGCGGCCTCGGGCGTCTTGAAGGACCAGAGCGGCAGCAGCTCCGATTTGTAGGGCTGCACCTTGAACACACCCGCTTCGCCTCGTCCGATCTGGTAGCACTCGGGCCGCGCGCGGAAGTCGGTGGCGTATTCGATGGAGCGTGGCATGGGAAGGGGGTCGTATCTAGCGGCGTTGCATCGCCTACTGACCGTCATGTTCCGCTTCCTGCTGCTCGCTGTCCTGCTGCTGCTCGGCGTCCCACCCATGTGGGCTCAGAGCGGACGCACCCCGGCTCCGGCACGGGAGGCGATGGTGGTCAGCAGTCACTACCTCGCTTCTGAAATCGGAGCCGACGTGATGCGGCGCGGCGGTAACGCCGTGGACGCTGCCGTAGCCACAGCCTTCGCGCTGGCCGTCGTC
>JABDIZ010000069.1 GCA_013003465.1 Rhodothermaceae bacterium | reverse complement strand
CCCGCCCTGCTGGTCACGTCGAGGCCCTCCGCGTCGGCATGCGCGCCCGGTGCAGTCGCCGCGTCATCAGCGATGTCGGTGGTGGGCACGAACAGGTCATAGATGCGGCGCGCGAACATCATCCTGTTCGCGCTCTCGCCTGCATTGCATAGAATGGCGATAGAAAGGCCCTGCTCTGGATAGCGACTCAGCAAGGACTTGTACCCGCCCGCGCTGCCGGTATGCCACATCACCCTGCCGCCGCGGTTGGTGTCTAGGAACAGGCCGCGGGCATAGCCAAGCTCCCTGCCGTTGTTCAGCCGCGCTGGCTCCTGCAGCTTTTCGGTCACGAACGTGCCGAGCCGGGCATTCGCCAGCGCCTCGTTCCAGACGAGGAGGTCGCTCGCCGTGCTGAGTAGGGCGCCGCCACCGCCCCGCTCGTTGCCGACCAGCATGTCCTGCTCCCAGCGGTCGCTCCGCTTCTCATAGGCCAGAGCGAGGTGCTCGTGGCCTTCCTGCAACTCGTCGGCGTAGGTGGTGGCCTCCATCCCGAGCGGATCGAACAGGTGCCTGCGGGCGAACTCGGAGAACGGCATCCCGGTCGTGCGCGCGACGAGCTCCTTCAGCAGCACGTAGCCGCTGTTCGAGTAGGACCACTCCTCGCCCGGCGTGAAGTTGAGGCCGCGCTGACGCAGAATCATGGTCAGGGCGTCCTCATCTCCACTCGAGAGCCTCGAGAGTCCGGTCCAGTCGCGGATGCCGCTGGTGTGCGTCAGGAGATGATCCACCGTGATCGTGTAGCCGGCGTCGGGCAGCTCTGGGATATAGTTGCGGACGTTGTCGGCAAGAGCAATGCGCCCGTCGTCTACGAGGAGGAGGACTGCCGCAGCGACGAACTGCTTCGTCAGCGATCCAGCATCGAAGATCGTGGCCGGGGTCAGGGGAATGCCTCGTTCGAGGTCGGCTGAGCCGTGCGCGCGGTTAACGACCCGCTCTCCGTTCTGCGACACCGCGACCACGCATCCGGGCGTGGTCGGCGTGGCCCAGTCGAAGATCGCGTCGATCTCGCTGGTCTTGTCCTGCGCGGCCGCCTGCCCTGCCGCCGACTTGGAGGCGAAGGCGACGGTGAGCAGTGCGAGTAGACCGTACAGGGCCGGGCACAGGGAACTCCTGAGGGTCACGCCTTTGGCGGCCTGGATGCCGTTGGCGTAGGTCTCGGATACGTCGCGAATGAGCGGTTCCATAGTTGCGTGTCGAGGATCCATGGTGCCTGCGGACGGTGGACTCGTTGGGGGGCGGTCAACTCACCAGCCCTGCGTCCGTGGGAGGTTGCTTCCGCGCTGCTGCCCCGAACAGCACGGCCGATCCGGTCCACAGCGCGACGAAGAACCCGTTCAGGGCCACGACCTCGAACGGCCCACTCTCGGGGCTTCCCCACCCGGCGACGAGCGCGCCCAGGGCGAGCGCCGCCTGAGCGAGCGCCGTCGCAGCCAGCGCGCGGGCCATCCCCGGAGGCCGGAAGCGGGCGACGAGCGCGCCGACGACTCCGATGGCGAGGACGCCGCCGTAGAGCATGTTGGCGTCGTTGTTCTCGGCCCCGAGGATCCCGACGGCCCCGTTCAGCCAGACGAGAAGGAAAGCGGTCGCGAGCGCTAGACCGACAGCCCATCGGTACGCGGCGTTGCCCGTCTTCCGTACGACGAGTTCGAGGGGGATACCCACGGCGAGCAGGAGGATACCAGCGATAACGAAGTCGGCCACGGACCAGGTCACCTCATCGGTAAACTGCATCGCGATCAAGGGGATCAGCAGGACGAGCGCTGCGGCGGCCCAAGCCGCTATGCTCCAAGGGCTCCAGCGCCGTCCGCCACCGTTTGCTGCGTTGTCTGCCATGGCTTTTCTCCGTTGTCGATCGTGGGTGCGTGTGATGGCGTGGTAAATGCGAGGGTGTGGTTCCAGAGCAGTCTAACTTGCGAATGGGCCGCGTGAGCGGCATGAGCACCTTCTGAGATCTCTGTGAGCATGGCTAACGAAGCCCTGAGCTACCGCTTCGACGACTTCCTTCTCGACGCTTCCAACAGGCAACTCTGGCGGGGAGACGACCGGGTCAATCTCAACGCCCGCTACTTCGATGCCCTCGTGCTCTTGGTGCAGGAGCACGGGCAACTCGTCGGGAAGGACCGGTTCTTCGACGAGGTGTGGGGTGATGTCGTCGTTAGCGACAGTGCGCTCACGCAGTGCATCAAGGACGTCCGTAAGCAGCTCGGCGATGACGCCGCAAATCCTCACTACATCGAGACGGTACCGCGGTACGGCTACCGGTTCATTGGACCGGTAGAGGCCGTCCATTCCGAGGCGGTCTCCCCTCCCGTTGTGGCCGCACCCTCAACGGGAAGGGGGGACCTACCGCAAGCCGGATCGGACGACCACTCGGACGACGACGCACCGACGAGAAACGCAGAGCAGGTTCCACTGCAGGCTGCCGCTTTGTGGGGGAGTGCTGGGGCGCTCGGCGGCGGCTTCGCTGGCGTGCTCGGGGGGCTGCTCTACGGGTCGGCGCTCGCCTATGCGCCCGCTGATGCCGGGTTGGGCACCGCCTCCATCCTCTTTGTACTCCTCAGCCTCAACGTCCTCGTCGGTCTCGTGGGCGGCGCTGGCGTGAGCTTTGGGATGGCCGTAGTGGGATGGGTCACAGGCCGTGCTTTACGATGGAGCATCACCGGCGCCGCTCTTGGCGGCTTGCTCGTGGGCGGGGGGACGAAACTGCTTGGGGTAGACGCGTTCAACCTCCTCTTCGGGAAGGCTCCCACTGGGATCACCGGCGGCCTAGAGGGGGCCGTGCTTGGCGCCGCCCTTGCTCTGGGCGCCCGGCTGGGTGGTAGCCCCGATGCCGTCCCACGCTGGCGGCCTGTAGTAGGGGCCGGCGTTGCAGGAGCCGTGGCTGGGGCATTGATCCCTGCCGCTGGCGGTCACCTCATGGGCGGGAGCCTGGAACTGCTAGCCCGCTCCTTCGCGGGCTCTCGGCTTCAACTCGACGCTCTGGGCCGCCTCTTCGGTGAGGTCCACTTCGGCTACGCGGCCCAGGTTGCCCTCGGCAGTATCGAAGGCCTCCTGTTTGGTAGCTGTGTCGCGGGTGCCCTCGTCATGGCGCGACGCGCCTGGTCCTCTAGCTCCGGACGGGACCGGCGATGAGAGAGGGTCGGCAAGGGTTTTCTGTGGGCTCTACTGGATTCGAACCAGTGACCTCTACGATGTCAACGTAGCGCTCTAACCAACTGAGCTAAGAGCCCTTAGATCGCGGGCGTACCACGAAAAGGGCCCGAAAGATACCGTCTGCCCGAAACGGGAGTCAAGGTGCACAGGATGTCGCCCTGTGAACCTTCCGCACAGTCGGCCCCGCTTCGTTAACGGGGAAAGGATTACGAATCGGAGCCCGGGCGTGTCGGTTTGCCTGAGATTTAGCTGAGGGACGCCGCATCTGGCTGTGAAACGCCTGAGGCATCAGCGTGGATTCAGTCCAGGCACGCATGACAATCTGCCTTCCTAATAGGCTTGGAGGGTACGGACGTGCAATTGCCCCCGTCTACCTCTTCCATGGCACAGGCTTTGGAGCCGCATGTACCTGTTCCTCCTCGTCGCATCTGCTCCTGCAGCCTACCGCCTCGCCGTTTCGGCATGGATCTGTACCTCTCCCAGCCCACTCCGCGTCTGATGCCGCCGCCCGCCGAGCCCGCTTCGCTCGACGCTGCCCTGCGTCGTGCCTTCGATGCGACGCACGACGTACCGGTGGACTATGAGGTGGAGCCCTGGCAATTCTATACCATCGGGGCCGACCAGGCGCAGGCCATCGCCTGGCTCAACGCGCGGCTGATGGAAGCCATGGTGGGCGTCGAGGCAGCGCAAGCAGCCTACGATCAGTGGCGGAGCGTACCCGGCTGGGTCGTGGTGACGTGCCTGCGTGTGGACGACGAGCAGCAGCAGGCCCATCTCAAAGAGCGGTGCCTGACGGCCATGCAGCGCGTGTCCCTCTCGCTCTGGAGCGAATCCATCCGCACGAGCTGGATCACCGATCTGATCGTGGAGAACCACGAGTTTTATCGCATCGTCGGGATTGACGCCGAGCGCGAGGTGGCCATCGGCATTCTGTGGTACGGACACGCCGAGAAGCGCGCCTAGCGGAGCGGCGGTATTCTGCCGAGGCCCCTCCACGCCTCTGGTATGCCCGCCCTGCACCTCCACCACGCTCATTCCTGGGAGGTCTCGCCCAGGGACGCCATCGCTATTCAGAAGCGGCTGGCGCCGCTCGTGCGCGAGGAGCCGCTGGACTTCGATGCCCTGGACACGGTGGGTGGCCTCGATGTGAGCGTGCGGGGTGATCAGGTGCGAGCCGCCATCGTCGTACTGCGTCTCGCCGATCTGGTCGTCATCGATCAGGCGATCTGGGAGGGGCCGGTGGCGTTTCCGTACGTGCCCGGTCTGCTGTCCTTCCGCGAGATCCCGGCGGTTATTCCTGCGCTGGAGCAACTCCGCGCCCTCCCCGATGGACTCATGCTCGATGCACAGGGCTACGCGCACCCGCGCCGATTCGGGCTCGCCTGTCACCTCGGGGTGCTGCTCGACCGCCCAGCGCTGGGCGTCGCCAAGACGATTCTGGTGGGGCGCCACGGCGCGCTCGCCGAGCCCAAAGGCAGCACTGCCGATCTGGTTCACCACGGCGAGGTAGTGGGGCAGGCGCTCCGCACGCGCGAAGGCGTCAAGCCCGTGTTCGTCTCCATCGGTCACCGCGTCACGCTGGCAGACGCAGTGGCGCTCACCCTGCGGCTCGCTCTCCGCTACAAACTCCCCGAACCGACGCGCCTCGCCCACCGCCTGAGCTACAAGGGCGCGCTCTAACGCCTCCTCCTTCCTCACGAAATGCGTGCAGATTAACAGATTGGTGAACTCGTCGGACGCCTTCCCGCGTACCATTCGAGATTCAACCAAGCACACGAAAAAAACCGCATGGAAGCAACGGTCAGCGCCGGAACGCACGGCGCCTCGGAACCCCTCGACCCCGCCAGCCACGCCCGCGGCCTGTTCTGTAACCGCACCCTCAACCTGCGGACGATCCGGGCCATCGGCTACGACATGGACTATACGCTCATCCACTACCACGTGGCGCTGTGGGAGGAGCGGGCCTACGCCTACATCAAGAACGGCCTCGTCGCGCAGGGTTGGCCCGTCGAAGACCTCGTCTTCGACCCAGACCTCGTGACGCAGGGGCTGGTGATGGATACTGAACTGGGTAATGTCGTCAAGGCCAACCGCTTCGGCTACATCAAGCGGGCCTTCCACGGCACGACCCTGATGCCCTTCGACCGATTGCGCGACACGTACCGCCGCACGCTCGTGGATCTGCACGACCGCCGCTGGCGGTTCATGAACACGCTCTTTTCGCTCTCTGAGGCCAGCATCTACCTCCAACTCGTGGATCTGCTGGATGCGGGCAAGCTACCCGCGCGCCTGGGCTACGACGACCTCTACGCCACCGTTCGCCGCACCCTTGACGAGGCCCACCTCGAAGGCCTCCTCAAAGCCGAGATCGTAGCCGACCCGGATCGCTTCGTCGACCGCGATCCGGAGATCCCGCTCGCGCTGCTCGACCAGAAGCGGGCGGGCAAGAAGATCCTCCTCATCACCAACTCGGAGTGGGAGTACGCCGCGCCGATGCTCGCCTACGCATTCGACCCGTTTTTGCCGGGCGACATGACGTGGCGAGACCTGTTCGACCTGGCCCTCCTCGGGGCACGCAAACCCGCGTTCTTCTCCGAGCGGGCGCCCGCCTTCGAGGTTGTCAACGGGGAGGGGATGCTCCGCGCCATCAATGGCCCCCTGGAAGAAGGCCGAGCCTACGTGGGGGGGAACGCGGCGTTGGTCGAGGCCAGTCTCGGGCTACGGGGCGAAGAGATCCTCTATGTCGGCGATCACATCTTTGCCGACGTCAAGGTGTCGAAGAGCGTGCTGCGCTGGCGCACGGCGCTCATCCTGCGCTCGCTGGAGGACGAGATCGCCGCGATGGACAGCTTCCGCGACGAGCAGACGCAGCTCCACGCCATGATGGCCGAGAAGGAGCAGATGGAAGCCCGGTACTCGGCGCTCCGGCTCGAACGGCAGCGCAATGCGGAGGGCTACGGCCCGCAGACCGAGCGCTCTGTAAAGAAGCTCGATGCGAAGATGCGCGCGCTCCGCGCCGACCTCGTCGCGCTCGATGAGCAGATTGCCCCGCTAGCGCAGGCCGCCGGACGGCTCGTCAATCCGAACTGGGGGCCGCTCCTCCGAGCGGGCAACGACAAGAGTCACCTCGCGCGCCAACTCGAAACCAGCGCCGATGTGTACACGGCGCGCGTCTCCAACTTCCTCCACTACACGCCCTTCGTGTACCTCCGCTCACATCGCGGCTCAATGGACCACGATGTGTTCTCGCTGCACGGCGAATCCACCCGCAATGGGCAGCGCTAGCGTTTGCCCGTATCTGCCGGTACGCCGGCCTGGGCGCCCGCTGCTGTCGCGGCGCTGTAGAGGTTGAAATCCGGCGCGGTCACCTGCCCGTCGAGCGTGTAATCGCTTGCCTCGTACCCCACCGCGCCCGCCGCCGTCGCCGCCGAGTACGCGTTGAAATCCGGCGCCGTCACCTGCCCATCGCCGCTGCCGTCGCCTGCCCACAGCGCCGCTGCGCCATCGGAAGCCAGCGTCATCGGGGCCGTGCCGTAGGCCTGCCCCATGCCACTCGTGAAGTCGTAGCTCGTCGTCGTGCCTGGCGCGAAGCTCGTTGCGGCCGTCGTCATGACGGCGAGGTGGTTGCGGTGCCGAACGACGAGGTAGTAGTCGCCTGCGGCCAGGCCCACCAGGGCCGGTTCGCTCGCGCCCGAGACATCGAGGACGCGGCCGTCGTCGCGGAGAAGCGCGGGCATCTGCATGACGACGGTCTGTGCGGCCATGGGGTCGCCGGAGCGTAGTTCGAGCAGGACCCAGTCGACGATGCGGAGGCCGGTGGGGTCGGTGGTGAAGTAGTCGGCGGGGACGGAGGTGGAGCCGAGGTAGGGGTCGGTGTCGGGGAGGTGGGCGGAGAGGTCGGTGCGCATGGTGCCGACGATGGAATCGTAGGCGCCGGCGAGCAGCGCCCTCACCTCCAGCTCCGGCGATGCGACGGTCAACTCATAGGGCGTATCGGGCGCGAGGACGTGCAGTCGGCCCTCAACCAGCAATGCGTTGTTACGGACGCTGGGGTAGCCGGCCTGCGTCACATCTTGCGCATCGAGCACGAGCGCCGGGAGGCCCTCGCTAGGCTTCACCGTCAGCGTCGCGCCCTCAAGGGTGAGCTGGGCATCGTCGCCGAGGAGCACGCCGATGGTGGCCTGCTGCTGCGCGAGGTTCCAGGCCAGGCCCGTCGCGTGGTTTTCCCAGAAGTCGGAATCCGAGCCGTAGGCGTGCGGCATCACCACGAGGCCCTCGGCCAGCGCAAGGCCCTCCGCCGTGGTGAGCGAACCGTCGTACGAAGCGGTGCTCTGCTCATCGGTTCCGAGGACAGCGCCTTCACCGAGCAGTTGGGCGTCATGGCCAAGGAAAAGGGCGGGTGCGCCCACGGCGAGTTCGGCCCGTACGGCACTGCCCACGGCGGTGCTCGCCGCGTAGCGGGACGCAGCCCCTTCCAGGTCGTTGCCTACCCAGAGGAATGCGTCGCTGGCCGAGGCGGACGCGGCGAGCCCAGCGTCGTTGGCGCTCGTGTCGTCCACGTCGATCCGCGTGAAGGCCTGGCCGCGTTGCGTGAGCGCATTCGCCACGGCGGTAGCGTCGGAGGCGCCGGGGCTGGTGAGCAGGCCGACCGAGGCGCCGCCCGGGAGCGTGGCGAGAAACGTGTCGAGCGAGCCGCCCGACGCGGTCCAGTCCGACGAACGCTCCGCGCCATCGAGGTGCACTGGGAAAGCGGGTTCGCCCAATGGGGTCGCCGAGAAGGCGGTGGTGCCCGGCGGTGCTGTGGTGAGGCTGAACGTAGGGAGGTCGAACGTGCTGCCCGCAGTGAGCTGCACGAACCGCAAGCCCTCGACATGGAGCGACTCCCCGGGTTGGGCCGTCGCCGTGGTGGTGGCATCGGCCTGCAGCAGCGCCACGACGCCCGAGCCCAGGACCTCGCTCGATCCGTCAGGCTCAACGAGAAGCGCCGTGCCGTCGTCCACACCGACGCCCGTCACCCAGTCCCCGGTATCGGCATAGTGCCGGGCCAGCATCGGGACGAGGCGGCCCAAGCGCGCGCGCTCCGAGACGTGCGTGTCCACAAGTGCGTTGGGCAGGAGGGCGAGAAAGTCGTCCGTCAGCGTCACGTCGCGGTGGAACGGGTTCTGAAGAGCGTTCACGGGCGAGAGGCCGCCGCGTTGCGCGTCGAAGACGACCGAGCCGAGCACCATCGCCCCGGCGCTCGTTCCGCCCACCGCACCGCCGCCTACGAACACATCGCGGATGGCCTCTTCGATGAGCGTGCCGTTCCACTGGTCCACGTAGCGCCACTGGTCGCCGCCGGGCAGGAAGATGGCGTCGTGCGCGCGGACGGTATCCGCGTTGGCCTGGTTGTCCGCGGCCGACCGCGACGGAATGGGCAGATACGTCACGTCGGCGCCGGTCGCTTCGAGCGCAGCGAGTGTGCTCGTCGGCACGTCGTTCGTGTAGTCGAGCAGGACGATGCGGCCGTTGGGTGCGTGATCGGCGAGCCACTGGTACGCGTCCGTGACCGCGCTCCCACCGCCCATCACCACGAGGTAGCCTTGCGCCGAAACCGAGGCCGGTACGAGCAGCAGGAGAAGCAGGGTGAGACGACAGAGCATAAAGGGATGCGAGGCGAACAGGCGCCAAAACTAACGGCACGCTACGGCTCGTATCATTAAGAAACGCAAGGCCCAATCCGATGGAACTCCACCGCATCTCGTTCAAAACCACGCGCCACGGCCTCGACTACGGCCTCGCCCCAATGCGCCTCTTCAAAAAGGCCAAAGCGCTCGGCATCTGGGACCCCGCCGCGGTCGATCTCATGCAGGATGCCGCCGACTGGCAGACGCTCACGGCCGACGAGCAGGACCTGCTGCTTCGCCTCACCGCGCAGTTCGGCGCAGGCGAAGAATCGGTCACGGCGGATTTGCTGCCGCTCCTCGGCGTGATGGCCGATGCCGGATGGGTCGAGGATGAGTTGTTTCTGACGAGCTATCTCTGGGAAGAGGCCAAGCACGTCGAGGCGTTCGACCGCTTCCTCCGCGAAGTCGCGCAGTCCGACGCCGACCTCGATGGCTATCTCACGGAGGCCTACCGGCAGCACTTCATGGCGGTGCAGCCTGCTGCCATGAACCGCCTCCGCACGGACCGCTCGCCCGAAGCGCTGGCCGAGGCCGCTGTGACCTATCAGATGGGGACGGAGGGCGTTCTCGCCGAGACCGGCTACCACGCCTACTACACTGTCCTCGAAGCGCGCGGCATCATGCCCGGCATGCAGCAGCTCGTCCGCAGCATCCAGCGCGATGAGAGCCGCCACGTCGGCTACGGCGTGTACTTGCTCTCCCGCCTCGTGGCCGAGCACGGCGATGATCTCTGGGCTGTCATCGAGGCGCGGATGAACACAGTGCTGATGACTGCGATGCAGGTCGTCCAGGAGATGCTCGCACCCTATGGCGACGCCATCCCGTTCGAGGTCTCGCTGGAGCAGTTCCTCGACTACGCGCAGCGCCAGTTCATGAAGCGCTACACGCGCATCGAGCGGGCGCGCGGCCAGTCGCTCGATGCGATTCTGTACGGCGTCGGCGTCGAGCCGGACGAACCCGGCGGCGACGGCGCGGCCTGAGCGTCAGGCATCGATCTGGTCCCGGAGGCCGTTGTAGATCCCCTCCTTGACAAACGGCAGCTTCAGGAAGGCGTGCGGGAAGCCCAGCTCGATAGCGCTGACTTCGTCGAGGCGGGCGAGGTGGTCCTCGCTGAGTGTGAGGCCGAGGACGCCGAGGTTGTCCTCCAGATGCTCGGGCGTCCGGGCGCCGAGGATGAGAAGGATGTCATCGCCCTGCGCGCGCAGCCAGGCGAGTGCCACCTGCGCAGGCGTCGCGCCGATCTCGTCGGCGAGGTCCACGACGACGCGGGCGATGCCGAGGTTGTGGTCGGAGCGCTGCCGTGCTTTCTCGCTGAGGCGTCCGGCGTTTTCGCCGTCGAGGTATTTGCCCGTTAGCACGCCGCCGCCGAGCGGGCTCCACGGCGTCGTCGTCAAGCCGAAGTGGCGCGCCATCGGCAGAAGGTCGCGCTCCGGCGTCCGCTCGATCAGGCTGTACTCGATCTGGAGGGCGCTGAAGGGCGTCCAGCCACGTGCTGTCGCTATGGCGTTGGCCGCGGAAACCGCCCACGCAGGCCAGTCGCTCACGCCGAGGTAGTGGACGAGGCCCTGCCGCACGAGGTCGTCGAGCCCGCGCATCGTCTCCTCAATCGGCGTCAACTCGTCCCAGGCGTGGACCCAGAGCAGGTCGATATAATCGGTATCGAGGCGCTCCAGGCTGGCGTCGATGGCCTGCATCAGATTCTTGCGGTGCGAGCCTGCCGCGTTCGGCCCCTCGCCGCCCGCGTGCAGCGTGTACTTGGTGGCGAGCACGAAGCGGTCGCGGTCATCCTGGAGCAACTCGCCGAGGATGCGTTCGCTGGAGCCGTTCTGGTAGAGGTTGGCCGTGTCGAGGAAGTTGCCGCCTGCCTCGACGTAGCGGTCGAGGATCTGTTCGGCGGCGTCGGATTTAGCGCCCCAGCCCCAGTCGTCACCAAAGGTCATGGTGCCGAGGCAGAGTTCCGAGACGCGGAGACCGGTGGGGCCGAGGAGGCGGTAGCGCATGGGAACGGGAATCGGTGGAGGGGACGCCCGCAACGGCGGCCCTTCGTCACGCGTTCCCGCCCGTCCGCACTGCCCGCATCGCGGCGATGAAGGGCCGCAGTTTCGCCTCATCCAGACGCTCCTCGGTGCGGACGCCGCTGCACACGTCGAGGCCGAACGGTTGGACCTGGGCGATGGCTTCGGCGACGTTGCCCGCATGCAGTCCGCCCGCGAGAAAGACCGGCACGGGCGCCTCCTCTACGATCCGGCGACTGAACGTCCAGTTGTGTACCCGGCCGGTGCCGCCCAACTCCTTCACGGCCGCAGACGGATTGCCGGAGTCGAGCAGGAGCGCATCCACCTCGGAAGCCACCACCGTCGCTTCCTCGACCGATTCCGGTCCCGTGACGTGGATGACCTGGACGAGCTTCACGCCCGGCAGCGCCGCGCGCAAGATCGGGTAGGCTTCGGGAGCCATCTCGTCCACGAGTTGCAGCGTGTTGGCGCCGCACCGCTGCTGCTGTGCGATGATGGTCTCAGGGTCCTGCGCCGAGGTTAGCAAGAACGTGGCGACCGGTGGGGCCACGGCCGCCGCGATGGTGGCAATCTGCGCCTCCGCGATGACGCCCGGCCCGCTCGGCATCGCCGACACGAGCCCGAGCGCATCGGCGCCGAGGGCGATAGCGAGGCGGGCTTCCTCGACGCTGCGGATGCAGCAGACTTTGAGGCGGAATCGCATGAGGCCGACCGGAAGGATGGGGACGGCTTAGAATAAAACGGACGGAGCAGCAGGGAGGCCACTGCGTGCGAAATCCGTTCAGTAGTCCGTTGTGTTCCGCGTGGCAATCGCGGATCTTCCGGTAGGTGGCTCCGTAGACGCCGCCGACTTCCGTTCCCTTCCGACCCTCGTCCCCCGCCATGCTGTCCTGTCCCCGCTGCACCGCCGCCGTCCTCGCGCTGCTCCTGCTCGCCTTCACCACCGGCTGCGACACCAACAACCCGTCCACGCCTACGGCTGAGTTGGAGGGTACCTACGACTTCACCGAACTGACGTTCGACCCCACCGCCACGGCCCTCGCCGATGCCGATGTGCTGGCTCGGCTCGTGGGGGCAAGCACCGATGTTGAGCTGTTTGGCAGCGGCCAGGCAACGATCCGGTTTAAGCTGACCGATCAACCCAGTCAGCGCGCGGACGCTGTGTTCACAGCGACCACCACCACGGCGCGCCTCGTGGCCGAAACCGAGACGGACGCCCAGCGCCTGGCAACCATTCTGGTGCCCTCAACGCTCTCCTTTTCCCGGAGTGGCGACAACCAACGGCTCACGGCCGCCCTCACGACCACGGTGAACCTGCAAGCCTTCGATCCTCAGGCGTATGCTGGACAGACGGCCACACCGGGTACGCTTCGGATTACGCTTCAGCGTCGCTCTGAGCTCGCCGGTGGCGGCTGAGGGCGTCTACAGCATACTCAGTTGCACGTCCTTTCCAGCGACGCGCCGCTCCAGGTCGAGTAGGAACTGCTTGCGGTGAAGCCCGCCGCCATAGCCGGTCAGCTTGCCGTCGCTCCCCACCACGCGGTGGCACGGGACGATGATGGCGATGGGGTTGTCGCCATTGGCCCGGGCAACGGCCCGCACGGCTGTCGGTCGGCCGAGCATCGAAGCCTGGTCTGCGTAGCTGCGCGTTTCGCCGAAGGGAATCGCTTGCAGCGCCAGCCACGCGGTCGTTTGGAACGCCGTCGCGGCCGGGGAGAGGGGGATGGTGAAGGCCGTCCGGTCCCCGTCGAAGTATTCCGCCAGTTCTGTCTGGGTCTGCTCTAGCAGGGCGTTGGTGCCCGGAGCGAGCACAGCTCCAGTGCGTCGTCCGAGGCGCTCAAGTTGGGTTTCGAGCATCCGCCGGTCGGTGAACTCAAGCAGATGCAATGCGGTCTCCGAAGCTGCCGCCATCATGGGGCCGAGCGGCGTCAGAATGCGGGTCACATGGATCAAGAGACGGTCTTTCGTCTGGGTTGGTGAGGCACCCGTAAACCGAGCGAAGGCGCTGTGGAAGCCACTTAGCGACTCAAAGCCGTGGTCGAACGCCGTGGTTGTCACATTGCGTCCTTCTTGGATCTCCTCGAAGGCGCAGCCGAGACGGCGGGCGCGCTGGTAGGCGTGGAACGTCATGCCATGGTTGCGCTGGAACCACCGCCGGACGCGCCCCGGGTCGAGCCCGAGCGTTACGAGGTCGCGGTCGCGGACGCGCGCTAGGGGGGTCTCTTCGATCCGCGTCAACAGGGGGTGGAGCCAGTCCGGCGTGTGGCCGCTGGGTTCCATCGGATGGCAACGCAGGCACGGGCGGTAGCCCGCGCCGAGCGCGTCGCCAGTGCTCGGAAAGAACTCGACGTTTTCGGGCTTGGGCTTCCGTGCCGAGCAGGTCGGGCGACAGAAGATGCCGGTAGTGCGGACGCCTGTGAAGAACAGGCCGTCATACGCAGCGTCTCGGCAGAGGAACGCCGCGAGCATCTCACGTTCTGTCGGCATGGCGGATAGGGGGCTGGGCTCGCTCATGAGACGAAGCTAGCTGCACCGGAAGAGCGCCCGCTACCGAAAAACGAGCATCGAATTCCGAAGGCTGTGCCGGTTGGGCAGGCACCGATGCTGCCCCCCTTCCCTCAGAGGGAAGCTCACTCAGAAGTCCAGGCGCGCGCGGACGTTGACCGTGCGCGGCGTCAGGCGCGTCGGGACGCCCTCGAAGAAGCCCTCTCCGCTGTCGACGAAGTCGAAGGTGATCGTGTTCTTCATGTTGAACACGTTGAGCACCTCGGCGGTTAGGCGCAGCATGAGCGGTCGCCCTGCTGGGCTTCGCCCGACGCGGACGCGCTTGGTCGCACCCATGTCGAAGCGGAAATACTCAGGGTAGCGGCCGTTGGAGCGCTCGCCGGACTCGAACACGCTCACGCCGTCGATCACATCTCCGACGGCGGGGGGGGTGAAGGGGAGCCCGGAGCCGAAGAGCGTACGCAGGTGGAGCGACCATGTGTCATCGCCGGGAACGTAGTCCTGCACGAAGAGCGAGATGTTGTGGCGCCGATCGGTGGGGCGAGCGCGGGTGCCGTCATTGCGCTCGGTAATGAAGGGCTCTTGGAACTCCTCGCGGGCCATGAGGAAGCCGTAGTTGAGCCAGCTTTCGAGACCCGGCACGAGCTCGCCGCGCACTTGGAGGTCGAGCCCGTAGGCATATCCCTTGGTGTCGTTCTCGCCGGAGTAGACCACCCGCACGTTCTCCAACTCGTACGAGATCAGGTTGTCGAAGCCCTTATACCACGCCTCGCCGCGCAGCGAGAAGCGCGTGTTGGGGAAGAGGTGCTCCGCGCCCGCCGTGACGAGGAAGGAGCGCTGGCTTTCGAGGTCGCGGTTGAGCGCGCCGAGGATGCTCTCGCCGGGCGCAGGCTCGCCGCGCAACTCGCGGTAGGTCGGGGCTTGGTGGTAGAGGCCCGTGGCGACGGAGAGGGTCGTGAGGTCACTCAGGCGATAGCGGGCGGAGAAGCGCGGGCTGACCGTCCACTCGTCATTGAACTCGAAATAGTCGGCGCGGACACCCGCCGTGACGACGAGGCGGCCGGGCTCGGCAAGGAGATCCCAGGCGTCTTCGGCCCACGCCGCTGCCTGCCACGTGTCGAGCGTCGCGGCGTCGTTGAGCGAGTCGACGGTCACGGAGACGGGGTTGCCCATCTCGTCGCGTCCCTCCAGGGCAGAGGTCTCGAAGAGCCGGTCGTCGAAGGTGAGGCGGCGGAGGTGCCAGCCGGTTTCGGCAGCGTGGCGCCCCACGCCCAGCCGGTAGCGCCCGCCGCCGGTCAGCGTCTGCACGCTGACGCGGTTGTCGCCGATGTCGCGCTGGCGGGCCTGGCCCGTCTGGATGGCCTCGAATGGATCGTTCGGCGGCGCGTCGGGGTCGCGCTCCAGCCGGAAGAGCGTCACGTCGCCCGCTACGTCGTAGGTCTCGAACTCATCGGTCTCGAAGTACGACAGGCTGTGCTCGACACGGAGCGCCTGTGAGAGCCGGTTCGTCAGGCGGGCGCCGCCGAAGTAGACATCGTAGCCGTCCTCTTCGAGGCCATCGAACTGGAAGGCGACGGTGCGGAGTTGGTTCGGGAAGATGCCGAAGGTGGTCTCGCGCTGGCTCGGCTCCAGGCGGAAGCGGTGGCGCGCCACCATGCCGAGGACGTGGAGGTCGTGGCCATCGGCGAGCTGCACATCGATGAGGCCCTGCACGTCGCGGAAGTCGGGATCGTAGACGCCTTCGAGCTCCTGCGTGGCGAAGAAGCGGCGCGGCCGGGCCGAGCGCGCGGCGATGGCGAGGCCGACGCGACCGTCGGCGAGGCCCCCGCGCAGCGAGGCGCCGCCGTCGAGCGTGGAGCCGTAGATGCTTCCGCCGATGGGGCCGGTAGGCCGCGCGTAGCTCACGTCGAGGACCGACGACAGCTTGCCGCCGTAGCGCGACGGGAAGCCGCCCGCGTAGAGCGTCAGCGTCTCGGCGAGGTCGGCGTTGACGAGGCCGAGACCCTCCTGCTCGCCTTGCTGTGTACGGAGCGGCCGGTAGATCTCGAAGCCATCCACGAAGAACTGGTTCTCGTTGTAGCCGCCGCCGCGCACCGAGTAGGCATTCGAGGTTTCGTTGTTGCTCGTCACGCCGAGCTGCACCTTGACGCCACGCAGTGCATCGGCGACGGGCGTGGGCATGGCGCGGATGTCCTCCGGGTCGATGGTCGAGACGCCCACGGCGTCCTCGACGCCGCGGCCTTCCACGAGCGCGCCTTCCATCTCGAAGGTCGCCTGTGCTAGCGCCACGTCGTGCGTGATGGTGGTGCCTCTACGGATGCGCACGGAATCGGTCTGCGCCTCGTAGCCGACGGCGCGGATGAGGAGGGCGTAGCGCCCCTCGGGCAGGCGCAGGCGGTAGCGCCCGTCCTCGTCGGCCGCCGTGCCGAAGTTGGTGCCTTCGACCAGCACCGTGGCGCTGATGACCGGCGATCCAGCACCGGCGTCGGTGATGCGCCCGGCGACTTCACCCCAGTTGTTTTGGGCGAAGGCGGTAGGAGAGAGCAGAAGCGCCCCCCATCCAAAGAGCGCGAGCAGCAAAAGGTGGCGAACCATAAATACCGTCGGGGATGCAGCAGGGCTACATCAGGTGGCTAAGTACGAGCGGACGGTATCAACCAGCGATGAGGCTGTAGTTAGGTGGGCCGAGAAGATACGGCGGCTTTCGAGTGGTCGAAAGGGGCTTCGCTGACGCCTCACGCTCATCCCGCAAGATCGAGGACGTGATAGACCAGCACGTACAGTTCGATGAGCGGCACGAACAGGCCGAAGGCGGCCCCCGCGACGACCTGGGCGGTCGTGTGCGCGCTCACTCGCACGCGCGCCCACATCAGCAGCGGCAGCAAGAGCAGCAGCGGTGCGACCGACACCGCCGTCAGCGCCACCTCGGTGTCGGATGGGAGATCGCGCCACACCGTCAGCGCGACGAACAGCAGGATGGAGACGAACCCGGCCAGCGTCGTCATGTGGACCGAGATCTTCCAGCGCGTGTTGATGAGCAGGATGAGTAGCGTGTTGAGCGGAAAGAGCGCGGCGATGGAGACGATGAGCGGCAGCGCCGTCCGCACCGTCAGCGCCAGCACCGCTAGGCCGATCAGGTACGAGGCAATCCCGACCAGAAACGGGCGGAGTCGCGCCGTCCGGTCGCGCACCTCCAGGCTCTCCGTGCGCCCGCGCCGCACCATCCCGAGCACGTAGAAGAGCGGTACAAGGCAGAAGAACACCAACGAGACGCCCACCGTCCACGCGATCTCCAGCCCGCCCGCGCCCAGGTGCCACTGCACCAACCCGAATCCGACCGGCGGCAGCACCAGGGGGTTCAGGAAGTACGAGAGCGCGTTTGCCACGCGGTAGCCACGCTGACCGCGCACGTCGGTAGTGGATAGGGTGGGGGGCATCGCGGGCAGTTAGGTAGGCCCCAAACTACGCCCTCAGAGCACACTCAGTATGCCCGGGCGAAGACGACACGGCCCTCCGAAGGTTGCCCGGAGACGGGATCGGTGCCGGGTTCGTCGGTCCCATCGAATTGCCCGCCGAAGGGGATGCAGCGGATGGTGGCCTTGGTCTCTTCCTTGATCTGCGTCTCGGTCTCCGCCGTGCCGTCCCAGTGCATCAGAACGAAGCCGCCTTCCTCGATGAGGGACTTGAACGTGGCGTAATCATCGGCGATGCGCGTCTGCTCCTGGCGGAAGGCGAGGGCACGGTCGAAGAGTCCTTGTTGGATGGCGTCGAGTGTCTCGCGAATCGTCGTGGTGAGGTCGTCGAGGGCGACGGATTGCTTCTCGCCCGTGTCGCGGCGTGCCAACTCCACGACGCCGTTCTCCAGGTCGCGCGGGCCGAGGGCGAGACGGATGGGCACGCCCTGCACCTCGTACTCGTTGAATTTCCAGCCGGGACGGTGCTGCTCGCGGTCGTCCAGAAAGACCCGGATACCGGTGTCGGCCAATTCCTGCTCCATGCGGCGGGCCTGTTCCAGCACGGCCTCGTTGCCAGACTTGCGAAGGAT
>JABDIZ010000023.1 GCA_013003465.1 Rhodothermaceae bacterium | reverse complement strand
CGCGCCTACACCTCCGCGGCCACGCTCCTCGCTGAGGCCGACGCCGTGTGCGTCGCCGCCCCCACCATGGACCACTTCCTGCTGGCCCGCACGGCCGTGGCGCAGGGGGCGCACGTCTTCCTCGACTGGCCCCTCACGACGAGCCTGTCCGAGGCCGAACAACTGGCACAGTTCGCCGAGGAAGCCGGAGTGGAGATCGGGGTAGCGCGACCGCTCCCCGTGACCGGGCTGCTGGCGGCGCGCCCTGACGGCTGGCGCCCGCGCCTTGCTACGATGACCCTCGTGGGTTCCGGTCACGACGCAACTCAGGACGGCGCCGACCTCCCCTGGCCTCAGCGGATCGCAGGCCTGGTGGGTCTCGCCCTCGCGTTGGCCGGGAGCGCCGACGTGCAGCGCCTCGACGCCGAGGCTGACCGGGGAGCCGGTGCCCGGCTCCACGCGGTCGTCTTCAGCCTCCGCTTCCGCAACGGGACGCTCGTGCACGCGCACCTCCGCGAGGGCACGCCTGCGCCTGAGGACGCGTTTCGCCTCGATGCCTCGGGGCAAGGCCTCCGCGTCTCGGCTCGCGCCCTCCGCGGTCCGCTCATCATCGAGTCTCAGGATTCAGCCTCGCTCAGTGACGCAGGGCCCCGAGCTATGCCATCGCGTACGTCGGCCGACACGCAGGAACTGACGGCTTTCATCGAGGCCATCGCGGCGGGTCAGCAGGCGCCGGTGTCCATCCTCGACGGCCTGCGCACCATGCGCCTCGTCGAGCAGGTCATGGAGCGGTTGCGTTAGAAAGAAGAGCGGCCACTCAGCCCGCGGTGTGCGAGCGGGCGATGGTATCGAGGCGCCGCTCGATCTCCTCGCCGGGCACCCACCGTCCGCGCACCATGACGCCGCTGAGCTGTTGCAGGTGCGCGATGTCGTCGAGCGGATTGGCCGCCACCAACAGCAAATCGGCGCGGTGTCCTTCGGCGACGTGTCCGAACGTGTCCTCGTTGGCGAAGTAGGCGCCCACGTTCGCCGTCCCCGATTGCAGAATGGCGTAGGGTGACATGCCTGCCTCGGCCATGCGCTCTAGCTCGCGGTGGAGCGAGAAGCCGGGGACGCTGAAGAGCTGCGGCGCATCGGTTCCCATCAGGATGGTGACACCGCCCTCGTGCAGCGCGCGGAGCACGCGCATCCGGTTGGCGATCACGCGCCGCGCCGCGGCGAGGTCGAAGTCAGGATTCGCCTGCCGTTGCTGGACGTTATTCGCCCACTGCTGCACCTGATTGGGCGGAAAAAACAGCAGCTCGGGATAGGCCTGGAGCATTTCCACCTCGAGCGTGCCGTAGAGCACCTCCCAGAGCGCCATCGTCGGGACGATGGCGGCCCCGGCCTCGCGCGTGCGCCGGACGATGGCTGCGAGCGCCGCGTCGTTCAGCGCGCCGCCTTGGTCGCCGCCGAGGTACTCGACATAGCCGTCCACATGGTCGAAGGTCTCCTGGCCCATATCGAGCGCGTGCGCGAGGCCCACGTCGGCCGGAACGTGCCCGCCGAAGCGGATGCCGAGGTCATTGGCCGTGCGCGCCATCGCGTCGTACTCGGCGCGCGACAGGCCGGGGTGGACCTTCAGCAGGTTCCAGCCCTCGGCGTGTTGCTCGCGCACCATCGCTTCCGCCTGTGCAGGCGAGCTCACTGAACCGCCGTTGAAGCTCGGCCCGGCAAGGTAGAGCGTGGGTGAGAGCAGGGCGCCGCTGTTGGCGCGCGCGCGGAGGTCGAGTTGGCCCGGCGCGCCGAGCATGCCGCGCACCGTCGTGATGCCGTTGGCGAGGTAGAGGAAGAGCACCTGCTCGATGAATTCGGCGGGCGCACTGGGCGGCGGGACATGCCCGTGCATCTCGGCGAGACCGGGCACGAGGTACTGCCCCTGCCCGTCGAGGCGCTCGGCGCCGTCTGGGATCGCTACGTTATCGACCGGGCCGACCGCCACGATCCGGTCGTTGCGGACGACCACCGTCTGATGGTCGAGAACCCGCTCACTGTCCATCGGGATCACCGAAACGTCTACGAAGGCGAAGAGGCTGGACTCGGAAGCGCCCTCGGTGGAAGCGACCGGGTCGGGGATGGCGTCGCAGGTCCAAGCGGCGAGGAGCAGGACGGAACACGCGAAGCTGGAGCAGAGCAGGCGGAGTATCATGGCGGCAAAGGGAGGTCGATCAGGGGCAAGATAGACGAGGCGTGCTAATAATTTAGCATGATCGGGCTAATCCGTGATCCATTCGTGAGCGATCCGGGAGTGGAATCGGGGTCAAGAAGCCGCTGTTCGCCGTCGGGGACGATCCTTCCGCCGCTTCATGGCGTTACCATCCGCGTAATGACCGATGTCCCCCTTCCATACGAACCGATCCTCCGGCACGTCGGTGCCGTGGCCGACCGGCTGGGGCTGGAAGCCTACGCCGTCGGCGGGGCCGTGCGCGATGCGCTGCTGGGTCGTGCGACGACCGACCTCGACTTCGTGAGCATCGGATCGGGCAGTGGCATCGCGCTCGCCAAGGCCGTGGCGAAGGACACGGGCGTGCGGACGGCCTACATCTACGAGAACTTCGGTACCGCCGCCGTGCGTCTTCCGGCGAAGCAGGCCGAGGGCGAGCCGCTCGTGCTGGAGTTCGTCGGTGCCCGCACGGAGAGCTATCGCACCGACTCTCGCAAGCCCATCGTGGAGGAAGGCACCCTGGACGACGACCAGCGCCGCCGCGACTTCACCGTCAACGCGCTCGCCGTCGCCCTCAACGCCGACCGCTTCGGCGAGTTGATCGATCCGTTCGGGGGCCTCGCCGACCTCGCCGCCGGGCGCCTCCGCACGCCCCTCGACCCCGCCGAGACGTTCGAGGACGACCCGCTGCGGATGCTGCGCGCCGCGCGCTTCGCGGCTCAACTCGGCTTCAGCATCGACGAGGCCGCGCTCGACGCGATGCGGGTGCAGGCTGAGCGCATCGGCATCGTCAGTCAGGAGCGCATCACCGAGGAGTTGCAGAAGATCATGGCCTCGCCGCGTCCGTCGGAGGGCTGGCGGATTCTGTTTGAGACAGGCCTGCTGCTGCATCTCGTTCCTGAACTGGCCGACCTCGCGGGCGTGGACAACGTGGGCGGGCATCAGCACAAGGACAACTTCTACCACACGCTGGGCGTGCTCACGAACCTCGTAGATGCGCAGCGCGCCGCCGGGCTGGCGGATGACGAGGGCCGCGCTGAGGATCGGATGCTCTGGCTCCGCTGGGCCGCGCTGCTCCACGACATCGCGAAGCCCGACACCAAGCGCTTCCTGCCGGGCACGGGCTGGACGTTCCATGGGCATGAGGACCGAGGCGCGCGTCGCCATGTGCCGAGCCTGTTTCGGCGGCTCAAGCTTCCCCTCGGCGAGCCGCTCACGTACGTCCGCGAGCTCGTCCGCCTGCACCACCGCCCCGTCGCGCTCGTGGACGACGACGTGACCGACTCGGCCGTGCGCCGCCTGCTTTTCGAGGCGGGCGACCGGGTGGACGACCTGATGCTGCTCGTCCGCGCCGACATTACGAGCAAGAACGAGCGCCGCAAGCGCCGCTATCTCGCCGGGTTCGACCGTGTGGAGGCGAAGATGCGGGAGGTCGAAGAAAAAGACCACCTCCGGGCCTTCCAGCCGCCCGTGGACGGGCACGAGATCATGGAGGCACTCGGTGTGGGCGAAGGGATCGCGGTCGGTATTCTCAAGACGTGGATCCGCGAGGCCATCCTCGATGGCGAGTTGCCCAACGAACACGATCCCGCCTTCGCTTACATGCTGGCCCATAAAGACGAAGCCCTCCGCCGCGCGGCGCTCTTCGACACCATGATGCAGCGACTCCAGGGGCCCGAGCGCGCCGCCACCGGGGCGATCAAAGAGACACTCTTCACCGGCGACATTCCCGCCGACCACGACGCAGCGGTGGCCTTGCTGATGGACGTGAAGAATGACGCGCTCGCGGCCCGTGAGTCGGCCAATGTGTAAGTGCCTGATCGCTGCGCTGCTTCTGCTGCTGCCTGCATCGACACAGGCGCAGGGCGCGGAGGCTTCAGCCGACGATCGGCTCCACCTCGGGTTAAGCGGCGCTGTGCCGATGGGCGAGGCCTACGGCGGACGCTGGGCGGCGCAGCCCGGCGTGGCAGTCCGGGCGGCGACGTGGTTTCATGGGGGGCGGATCCACGTGGCGTTCCATCTCTTCGAGAACGAAACCCTGGTTGAGGGCCTGCCGGGCTTCCTGGCGCTGCGGGGCGAGCTAGGCTGGGGGGTGCCACTCGCGCTCCCGGCCGGGCTGCGCCTCACGCCGAGCGGGCAGGTTGGCGTGCTGACAATGCTGTTCGAGGGCGACGAGGTCGTCAGCGAAGCCCTGACGAATGAGACCGAACTGACCATGGGGGTGGCCGGGCGCCTAGAGGTACCACTCGGTGGGGCGTGGCGCGTCTTCGCAGCGGCTGAATGGGTTCACGTCTACACGGCCGTCCCTATCGACCTGGCGTTCATTCAGGCCGGACTCAGTGTGTCGGTATCCACACCGGGCTGGCTACGGGGGATGCTGTAGCCATGCTCGTCCTCACGTTCCTGCTCGGCCTGCTCCTTGGCTTTGGGCCATCCGATCCCGAGCCGCCCCCCTGTCCAGGCGGCCAGGCGCTCAACCGAGCCGAGATTGAGGCGGCGGGTGTCGTGTACCTCTCTGACCTCTATCGCCTCTTCGATGGCCTCCGCACGACCACCGTGGATGGCTTCACCTGGCAGGCTACGCACGCGAGCGGCGTTCCATTCGAGGGCGAAGCGTTCACTATCGTCGTTGACGGTGCGCCTGCGTCCTTGAGTCTCTTCGACGAGCAGGATCTGGAAGGACTCGGTGTGCCGATTCACGAGATCGCCTCCATCACGTTCTGCCCGGTGTCTGGATTCGTGGCGGGCCAGTGGGCGGCGGGGGGCACGTTGTACATCGAAACGATTTCATCGGAGCCGGGTCTCGCGGCGCGTGGGGCGCTCCAGATCGGCAACGAGACCGGCGACCCTGGGCCGTACCGGTATACCGAGTTGGTGACGCCCAACGTGGACAAATTCGGCGTCGATGGCGAGGGGGCGGTGGGGTATCGCGCACGGGCCTTCGCGGGTCGCGTAGGACTGCGGGCCTACCGTTTCTTCCCGACGGATCGCGCGCAGATCGTGCGAACGCGCGAGGCAACGAGCCGCCTCTTCGTGAGGCAGCAACACCTTGCGGTTCGCTTTGATGGGGCGGCCGAGGTCCTCGGCGGCACGCACGCACTCACCGCCACAGGCCATGTCGCCTCCGATTTTCGCTTTACGGAAGCGGCAGCTCGTGAACTGCCCGTGCGCCGGGTTGATGGGCAGGGGGGGCTGCGAGGGAGTTGGCCGCTGGGCGGATCGAGGCGCAGTCCGCTCCAGCTTCAGTATCGCCTCGGCCTGGAAACGCAAACGCTTGACGCCGACGACAGTGCATTGCCGAGCTTCTTTCCAGACTGGCGAAGCACGACGCGGAGTGCCTCGCTCGAAGCGCAGCGCGGCCCGCCGACGCGCCGTCTGGCGGTCGGGGCAACGCTCAAACAGACCACGGTGAACGGGCCGGGCCTGCCAGATGACGCGGGCGCAACGCTCCTGACGCTCTACGCCCAGCACAGGCACGCACCGCGCGCCGGTGAGGTCGCCCAGCAAACCGAGATCGGCGCTGTCGTATCGGACCGGCACGCACGCCTCAAGCTCGCGCAGCGCCTCGGCTGGCGCTCCGGCGTGCAGCAGCTCGCCCTGGCGTTGGTCTTGGATGGGCAGATACCGGAGGAAGCGTATCGGTATGGCTACTGGGCAGCCCGAGGCTACACCGGTTTGCAGATCGATTCCCTGCCCTACCGGGCTCTTCGCCCTCCACAGCCGAGTAGGGAGGTGTCCGTGCGGCTCACTTGGGCTATACAGCCCGGTTCGCGTTGGCGTGCGACGACGAGTTTGGAGGGGCGCTGGCTTCGGGGGCTCTACGTGGAACGACCAGCCTTCGTCTTGAGGCCAGGTGCGGAGGCGCCGAGCGGATTCGTGATAGCTGTGGCGGATGCCGGGGGAGAGACGGTAGGCGCGCAGGTCGCACTCGAAGGCACGCACGGAATCTGGCGCGGTCGTGCCTTCTACAGCCTGCTGACAGAGGTCGGTGGGACTGAAGCATTCCAGGAGGTCTGGGCGCGGGTGCCGCACTACCGCACAGGCGTGGCGATTACACTTCGGCCGGATGGAGACTTCTCCCTGCGCGGCGCCTTGACGGCGGAATCGTCCACGCGCTGGCCTGGGTATGGCGCCCTGGATGGTGCAGTTGCGCTGAATCAATACGTCTACACCGACGGCACGCCGCCTCGTTGGCTCCTTGATGTCACGGCCGACAAAGCATTTTGGGACCGGCGAGCCCGGCTCTCACTCGTATTCCGTAACCTGCTCAATACCGAGGAGCGGTACCACCCGCTCGGGGCCGCACTCGATTTGCGGCTCTACGCCCGCCTCACCGTGAACGTCCGGGCTCAATGAGTAGCGTAGAGACTCCATACCGCTCGGTGCTCCTGCGGGCGTCGCGTATGCTCATGGCTCCCATCGCGAGTCAGGGGTAGGTGATGAGGGAGGACAGTGTTGGCGCAAAACACTTCGAGACACTGGCCGTGGCGCTACGTCGTGGGGCACTCTTCGAGGCCGCAATGAGACAGCTTCAAGGTGCTGAGCGCCGCGCGATGGGTTCCATCAAAGAGACCCTCTTCACGGCAGACTTGCCCGCCGAGGACGCAGAGGCAATGGCCGTGCTCATGGCCGTCAAAGACGAGGTGCTTACACCGCACGGGGAGACCGATGCCTAGACCATGGCTCGTGCTGGCGGTGTGGCTGTTGTGTGCCCCGGTCGGCGCGCAGACTGACACGGGCCATCAGGCGTTCGACACCATTCGCCTGGCAGGCGGGGTCAGCCTTCCGCTCGGCGATTCCTACGACGGACGGTGGGCGGTGCGCCCCGGGGCCTGGGCGCATGCATCCACAGAGTTCGTTCGTGGTCGTGCGCACCTCGCCGTACAGGTGTACGACAACGACAACGGCACGGAGACTACGCCCGATTTTCTCGCAGTCCAGGGTGAGGTCGGGTGGGGCTATCCGGTGCACCTCCCGGCAGGGATCTCGGCGACTGGAGGCGGACATCTCGGTGCGATCCGCTTCCGCTTTCGCGAGAACGAGCAGTTCAGCGGATTCGTTCAGGACGAGACCGAAGTGACCGCCGGTCTGTTTGCACGGGCCGAGGCGCCCGTCGGGGGCAGGCTCGGTGGGTTTGCCGAGGTACACTGGATACGCGTGTTCACGGCGGAGCCCATCTCCCTGACCCGGGTGCAGGTCGGCCTCAGCCTCACCTTTGATTCGCCCGCGTGGGCACGCCGCTTCCTCCGATGACCGCCGCCCTTGCTTTCCTGCTCGCGATTCCAGTTGTGGTAACCGACACCACGCACGTCGTGGCGCTCGACTGTCCGGGCGGACAGCACCTTACCCAGGCCGACATCGAGGCCTCCGGCTCTGCGCATCTCGCCGACGTGCTCCGCGAATTCGAGGGGTTCCGAACGGCCACGGTGAGCGGCTATGCCTGGGCTACGGCCCATGCGGGTGGCATACCCTTCAGCCGCAACGGCTACGACCTCCTGCTCGACGGTGAGCCCGTCTCTACCGATGTGTTCGGCGAGCAGGATCTGGATCTGTTGCCTGTCCCGCTGATGGACATTGCCTCCGTCACGCTGTGCCCGGGTCCCGGCCTCGCGGCGGGCGGATTCCACAGCTATGGGACGCTCCGCATTGAGACGCGCCGAGCCGTTGAGGGGGTACAGGCGAGCGGTGCGTATCAGGTCGGGAATGAGACGGGGGATCCCGGCCCCTACGTGTTCACCGAACTCGTCAGCCCCAATGTGCCTCGCATTGGCCCCGATTCGGAGGGCTCGGTGACTCTCCGGCAGAGCGGCACGCGGGTTCGGGGCGAAGGGCGTGGCCTGCGGCTGTATCCGTTGGATGCCGTCGCCGTGCGACGCGTTCAGGAGGTGACGGCGCGGTTTCCGCCAGACCGTGTGCCTTACGTCGGCGCGCTCCGGGGCCGTGTGCTAGTCGGCAGCGGAGAGGTGGTTGCCCAGGCCGTCGGGCGCTATATCAAGGACCTGTGGTTCGTGGAAGCGGCGGGACGGGAGTTGCCGGTGCGCCAAGTCAACCTACAGGGGGCCGCGCACGGGACGCATCCGATGGGGCGAGGAGCGCTTGGGCAGCTTCGCCTGGACTACCGCGCAGGCATGGCATACCAGGCGCTCGATGCCGAAGAAAGCCTGCTGGCCGACTTCGACCCGACGTGGCGGCAGACCCGCGTGACGGCCTCGGTACAGATACAGGCTGACCGAGGCCCTCGCCGCTTCGCCCTCGGCGGCACCATCGCGCGGGTGGACGTCTCCGGCACCGGCCTGGGCGAGAAGGCTAGGTTTACCCTCGCGACGCTCTTCGCCCAGCGAAGCCACCGGCCCACCACCGGACTTCAGCAGCGCACCGCCGCCGCGCTCGTGACGGCGGGCGCAGCGGTCCGTTTGAAGCTCGCCAATACGCTCGTATGGCGACATGCCGCACAAACGTGGTCGCTGGTCATCGGACTGGAAGGCCGCTTGCCTGAGGAGCAGCCCGGCACAGCGTACTGGTACACCCAGGGGTATCGGGGCTTCGTGGTGCCCGCCATCGCGTATGTGCAGGCACAGCCTCCGAGCGCCAGAACCGAGGGTTCGGCGCGCTTCGGGTGGGAGGCCATCCTGGCTCCTGGTCTGCATCTGCAGGCGTCCGTGGCAGGACATCGGTTGCGCGGTCTCACCCTCGAACGTCCGGCGTTTCGCCTCGAACCCGGGCAGGCGGCCCCGCAGGGCACCGTGACGGTCATCGAAGGGGCGCATGGCGAAACGCTGGCCGGAGCGATATCGCTCAGAGGCGCGCGGGGTCCATGGCGAGGGCGCGTGGCCTACAGCCTGCTCGCGGATGTCGGAGGAAGCACAGCCTTTCGCGATGCCTGGGAACGCGTTCCCAGGCATCGCGCGCGGGCCGATGCCACGGTGCGACTCGACTCCAGCTTCAGCCTCCACGCGGCCGTCACGGTGCAGTCGGGGGCGGAATGGCCGGGCTACGCCGAGGTCAGCGGAGTGCCCGTGCCGCCCTTCGGCGAAACCTATGACGCGCAGGTGCCAGGCCACGTGCTCGTCGATGCCGCGATCTCCAAGCACCTCTGGGATCGGCGACTGCGGCTGAGTCTCCTGTTGCGCAACCTCCTCAACACGGAAGAGCGCTACCATCCCCTCGGAGCCACCCTCGACTTCCGGCTGTTTGCGCGCATCGAGGCCCGCCTGGGGGCGCTCCGCTGACCGCCCACACTAGAAGCGGACAACGATCTCCTCGGCCTGCTCGAACCGAAGTCCGTCGCTGCCATCGAGTTGGCGCAGCAGCGCGCGGCGCTCCGCGTCTGTGGTGGCGAGGTCGAGACGGGCGGCGAGTTCGGGGTTCTCCTCCATCAGGTCGAGGTAGGCGCCGAAGTTCATGTGCGCGAGCGTCACGGTGCTGTCGCCGGCGAACAGTGCGTCGGTATCGGTGATGGCGGCGGGCAGCACGACCGTGCGCGAGAATTGAGCGGACCCGAGCATCCCGCGGAGCATCGGGCCAGATTCCTTGATGGATTGGCGGATGCTGTCGGTCTTGGCCGCAAGGCGCTCGGGCTCGATGGGCTCGACGTC
>JABDIZ010000040.1 GCA_013003465.1 Rhodothermaceae bacterium | reverse complement strand
GCCCACTCCAGGTCCGCGCGACGCGCGAGTCGGCCGCCGTCGTACACGGCCCAGTCGGCTTCGACCTGGAGGCGCGCCTGTTCCAGCGGAGCGGACGGCATCGTCCCGTCGGGGAGCATCAGCGGGACCGAGGGCACGTCGCTCTGCACGCTGGCCTGCCCGCTGAGGACCATCTGGGGGAGCCGCTCCGTGCGGAGGTTGTCGAGACGGAGGCGCGCGGCTTGAGCGAGCACCTCAGGCTGGAGGGCGCGTGGATCACGCGCCGCCGCCGCGGCTCGGAGATCGACGAGCGCGACCGTGTCCGGTCGGACATTGGGCACGGACACGCCCGCGCCGGGTCCGGCCGCAGCCTGCGGGAAGGCGAAGAGCAGGGTCATGAAAAGGGTCATTGCGACCTCCAGAAGCCGGGTTGCCCCGATGGTCTATCCAAACGGTTAATGCGCGCATAACAGGCTGTCGCGTGGTGCATCTTTGACTCCGCTTAGGGCGCGAAACCGCGCAGGAGGAAGTCGGCGAGATCCTGGCGGCGCCACGCGGCGAGACGCGCTTGGGCCCCCTCGCCTAACCCGGCCACCACGTCGAGCATGTGCGACGCGGCGTGGGGAAAGATGAGCATCGACATCAGGGTCACGAGGAGATGCTGCGCGGTGACGGGCCGCAGGCGCCCCGCTTCTACCTCGGCATCGATCTGCGCTTGCAGTGAACCGAAGACCCGCGCCCGCAGCGCCTCGACGGGGATCACCTCATGGATGAGATCCGAGAGCCGCTCGGGGTCAGCCCGCAACTCGCACAGGATGTAGCCGGGCAGGTACGGACTCGCTTCGAGGGCGTCCATCTCGGCGTTGATGGCGGCCTGCAGCTTCTCGCGCAGCGGGAGCTCCGAACTCAGGGTCTGGAGCAATTGGGGGAACAGGCCTCGGGCGGCTCGAAGGAACACGGCATCGGCCAAGCGCTCCTTCGAGCGGTAGTAGTAGTGCAGGAGCGCCTTGTTAACGCCCGCCTCATCGGCGACCTCCTGCGTCCGCGCGGCCGCCACACCGCGGCGGACAAAGACGCGATGGGCGGCCTCCAGAATGCGGGTCTCGGTATCGGCGGTCGTGGTGTCGGCCATGGCGCATGTGGATTTCGGATCTTAACCATTCGGTTAAACCAAGGTTCCAAGGCACTCGTCGTTTTCTCTCGGATGGACCCGGCGGCGCGGACGCGCCCCGGGGAGCCTCGCGCTCAGTCGTCGGACGCGTTCGCTTCAGCGCCGGGGGCGTAGCTGGCCACGGCTTCGTCCACGTTGGCGAAGGACTGGAAGACCGGACCGAGAAGCTTCGTCATCAAAAACAGATTGCGCATCTGGTCCTCCATGCCGGAGAGGCGGATGTCGCCGCCCTCGTCGCGGAGTGTCTTGGCGGTCTCGATGAGCACACCGATCCCGGACGAGTCCATCAGCTTGGCCTTGCTGAGATCGAGCACGAGATTGCGCTTGCCCTCCTCGCGGAGGCGGTCGACGGCTTCGGTGAAGCCGGGGCCGTTAACACTGCCGAAGAAGCGCCCTTTGATGGGCAGCACGACGGCGTGGTAATGCTCAGTAACGGGATAGTCCACGATTCCCTCCTGGTGGTCTCGATATGGCGCTGGGAAGACTTGCGCTCCGAAGATACACCGCCCGCCCCTTCCAGGAGCCCCTCCTTCGTACGGGCCAGCCGTCTCAGCGGAGACGCGTCACGGCGCGCGTCGCCTCGAAGGTCTCTCCCACCACGCGGACGAAGTAGACGCCGGAAGCAAGCGACTCCCCATTCACCGCCAGCACGCGGGCGCCCCCCTCCTCTACTACCGCATCCAGCAACGTCCCGAGACGGCGTCCGGCGGCGTCGAAAAGCCACGCCTGCACACGCTGCGGCGTCTCGACCTGCACTCGAAGCGTCGTGACTTCCGCAAACGGGTTGGATCCTGTGGCCTCGAGCGCGAATACGTCAGGGAGCGGTGGGGTGTCGGGAACGAGGTTGGCACACGGCGGCGCGAGCGCCCAACCGAGATCCTGCAGCAGGGCACAGGTCAGCGGCCCGGGCTCTCGGATCACCTCACCTGCACCGATGAACGGCGTCATCAGGCCATCCACTCCAGACGCCGGATAGCGCTCCTCATCCACGTGCGAGTAGGAAGAACCCGGGTTCCAGGGTGAGGGGGTATAGAGCGCGGCAGGACCCATCATCGTCTCCACGGCACGGCCACCGAAGAACACCGCGTCCCGCAACACCTCGGCGAGGGCAGCGGAGGGCTCTGGGTACACCTGGGTATCGAGCAGCACCTGCCCGAACCGATCCTCGGCGTAGCGGTCGAAGACGAACGGAATACCATCGAGCCCATTATCCTGCTGGAGGCGCCCTTGCCCGTTCTCCACGGTGA
>JABDIZ010000034.1 GCA_013003465.1 Rhodothermaceae bacterium | reverse complement strand
GATCTGCCCATTGAGGCTGTAGATCCGGGGCTGTTTGAAGTCACGCCCCATCGCCGGGCGGTCTGGATGAACGACCTCGCCGCCTTCGAAGAAACTGCGGCCTTCTGTCGTCGGGTGGGGTGCGGGCTCGTCCTCGTCGGAGCACTGGCTGAGCCGGGCATGGACTACGAGATGGAGGCCGCAGCCTCGGTCCTGCGCAAGGCGGGTGCCGGCGCAGCGAAAGCAGGCCTGCGGCTAGCTGTGCGCAACACCGTCGAAGGGGCGTGCGCTTCGGGCGAGACCCTGGCGGCTCTCCTAGAAGCCGTTGCCCATGTGCACGTGGGCGCCGCGTGGAGCCCGGCTGATGCGCTGGAAGCGGGGCATGACCCGCACCTCGGACTCCAGGCACTGCGCGGACAAGCGGCCCCGGTATTCCTCGTGAGCGTGCGCGATGGCGTGAGGGAGGAGGGGGCGTGGCGCGATTGCACGCCAGGCGAAGGCGCCGTGGGTTGGGCTGCACACCTCGCCGAACTCAACGCGATGGCCTTCGACGGGCCGCTCGTGCTCGATGTGCGGGGGGCGCCACGCCCGAAGGCGGGATTGCGGGAGGCCACGGCGCTGATTCATCTGCTACGAAGCGCGCGACGAGCCTCCTGACGGCTATCATGGAGTCGCTGTCCTCGCCGCCCACTGCCGTGCAGCCCTTGCCTTCGCTTCGCCGAACGGTGCCGCAGCCGCGCTTCAAGACGCGGCTGCACTTCATCTGGGCCGTGATCTGGGCTGCATGGTGGACGATGATCTTCGCCCCCATCGTGATTGTGCACGCAACGTTTCGGCCAGGGGCTCGGACGCTCCAGCGCTGGATTCGGCCCTGGGCCCGCCTCCTCCTCTGGGGAATAGGGGTGCGGCTGCACACAGCGATGCGCGCGCCGCTCGATCCAGCGCAGCCCGTCGTGTTTGTGGCCAACCACCAGAATGCCCTGGACATCCTGACTACTGCCGCAGGGATCCCGACGCCGTTCGGCTTTACCGCCAAGGCAGCCCTGCGCCGGACGCCGTTCATCGGGGCCGTGCTGGCTCACACGGCGTGTGTATTCGTGGACCGGTCTACGCCGCGCCGCGCCGTCCGGTCCATGGTTGAGGCAGGGGCACAAATTCGGGCGGGCAACGCCGTGCTCGTCTTCGCTGAAGGGCATCGCACGTGGAAGACCGAGCTCGCGCCGTTCTTGCGTGGCGCCTTCATGCTGGCCGTTGAGGCCGGGGTACCCGTCGTGCCCGTCGTACTCGATGGCGACGTAGGGGTGCTGGATGAGCGTGTCTGGTCGTCGCGCCCCGGCGATGTGCGCCTTGTCATTGGGGAGCCGATCCCTACCGACGGTTGCGCGCGCCGCGACATCCCGGCGCTGATGAACACCGCGCGCAAGTGGATGGAGTGGGAGCTAGGGAGAGAGGAGTGAAGGGGTAAGGGAGAGGCCGCGCTGAAGGGGCTTCTTTGCACCTGCGTCTAGTCCGGTACCCGTATCTTGCGCTGCACTCGATCCGCGGTCACTGAAGGGGCGGTCCGTCCTGGTAGCGCATGGCTAAATCCACTCCCAGCAAACCGACCAGCAAGACGCAGAAGCCAGCGCCCCTCGAAGGCAACCGCATCTGGCGAGACCGCAGTCGGGTTCGCAAGACCGCGCCCATGCTGCGCGAGAAGACCGCCTGGGAGAAGCTGCCGTCCTGGGGGCAGCATGCCATCTGTATCGGCTTTCTGGTGATCGTCGCCGTCAGCTTTTTCTCCGCGACGACGTTCGGCGGGCGCACGCTGGCGGGCGGGGATACGGTGCAGTGGCGCGGCGCGGCCGAAGCCATGCTCCAGTATGAGGAATCTACCGGCGTCGATGCGCTATGGGCGCCCAGCCTGTTCGGCGGAATGCCCGGCTACATGATTCATTATCGCGCCCAGGTCCCGCAGCTCGACTCGGTACTGAACGGTCTCCGTCGCATGGGGCTCTGGCCGGTGGCCCACTTCCTCGTTTTGTTGTTGGGAACGTACTTCCTCGTCGGGTTTCTTTCGCGCAGCAAGCTGGCCGGGACGCTCTCCGCCGTCGCCTTTGGCCTGACGACCTACGTCCCACTCATCCTCACGGCCGGGCACAACACCAAGTTCATCGCGCTGGCCTACGCACCGTGGCTGCTATTCGCGTTCGCGGCCGTACTGTACCGGCCCGACGATTCGAGTTGGATCCGCCATCTGTTTCTGGCCGCCCTCTTTGCCATCATTGCGGCGCTCAACCTGCGGGCCGGGCACATCCAGATCACGTACTACGTCGTCTTTGCCATCGGTGTGTGGTGGATCGCGGAAGGCATTGCAGCGGTCCGTCTGAAGCGTACGAGGCAGTTTGCCCTCGGCACCGGAGTCTTGCTCCTGGGCAGCTTGCTGGCCCTCGCTATGGTAGCGCAGCCCTACCTCGCGCAGTGGGAATACAAGGCGTTCACCATTCGATCGGCCGGGCCCAGCGGGGGGCTCGCGTGGAGCTACGCGATGGCCTGGAGCCAGGGCATCAAAGAGCTCGTGACATTGGGCATCGCCGAGGCCTATGGCGGCGGCGGGCAGACGTATTGGGGGGCAAAGCCCTTTACGGCGGGGCCGCACTACGTTGGGGCGTTGGTGCTCATGCTTGCGTTCCTCGGCGTGTTCGGGATTGCGCGACGGGCTACGACGGGGCTCGGCATCGCGGCGTTGCTGATGACGGGCTTCGCCCTGGGCGAGAACCTGTCGCTCCTGAACCGGCCCGCCTTTGAACTCGTCCCGCTCTTTTCCAGCTTCCGCGTTCCCGAAACCTGGCTGGCGGCCGTCGCGCTCATGCTGGCCGTGCTGGCCGGGTACGGCGCGTACTATGTGCAGCGGCGCGAAGCAACGGCCGAGGCCGAAGCGCGCAAGACGCGCTGGATCTATACCGGGCTCGGGCTCGGGGCTGTTCTCCTCGTCGGCCTCTGGCTTGGAGGCGGCTCCCTCTTCGAGTTCGTCCGCGAGGGCGAGGCGCAGCAGGTGGAGCAGGCCGTGGCCCAGCAAATGGGCGTCGGCCGGAGTGATCCGCAGGTGCAGGCCTTCACCGAACAGTACCTCCGCGAGACGCGCGACCAGCGAGCCGACATGTTCCGTGGCGATGCCTTCCGGAGCCTGCTGTTCCTCGCGCTGGGGGGTGTACTGCTCGTCCTCTACCGGCGCCGGATTCTGCCGCCGTGGGCCGTCGTGGCGGGCCTCGTGATCCTCATCACGGTGGACTTGTGGGGCGTAGATCGGCGTTATTACAACGAGGAGAACCCGGCTCTGCGGCGCCGCAGCGACCTTGCCGCTGCCGTCCAGCGCTACGACTTCGACCAGTTCATCCAGAACGAGGTGGAGGTGGCCGGAGGACCGGGGCACTTCCGCGTGCTCCCCCTCGCGCTCAATCCGATGAACGACGCCCGTTCGTCCTTCTTCTACGAATCGCTGGGGGGGTACCACGGTGCCAAACTCGGGCTCTACCAGGACTACATCGACCGGCTACTCTTTGCCCCGGAGAACCAACTGAGTTCGAACGCCCTCGATCTGATGGCGACGCGGTACGTGATCGCCGGACAACCCCTGCCTGGATTCGAGCCTGTCTATCAGGACGACGACACGGGGTTGCTCGTGCTTGAGAAGCCGGATGTGCTGCCGCGGGCTTACCTCGTGGACAGCGTGGCCGTGGTCCCGGACGAAGAAGAACACCTTGCCCGCCTACTCGACCCCGCCATCAACCTGAGGCACACGGCGTTGCTCTACGAGGCGCCGCCCGAAGGCTACAGGCCCACGCGCTCGGATTCCACCACGACGGCAAGAGTGGACCTGCAGCGCTACACGCCCCGCGAGATCGTGTGGGAGGTGGAGACGGATCAGCCCCGGCTGCTCGTCGCCAGTGAAGTCTATTACCCGGCAGGCTGGGTGGCCGAGATCAACGACACGCCTGCGCCGATTCAGCGTGTGAATCACCTCCTGCGCGGCGTGTATATCCCCGCCGGGGAGCACATCGTCACCATGCGCTTCGATCCGTCGAGTCACCGAACAGGCCTGCTGATTGCATGGCTCGCGACGGCGCTGGTCTATCTCGGCGCGATTGCGCTGGGCGGTTTGCTCTGGTACCGGCGTGGTCATCAGAAATAGGTCGCGCACTGAAGACGGCTGCTCCTTTGTTAGCGCCTTCTGGGCGGTATTTTCGAGCACGGCTCCAGTCTGGGGCCGTGCTTCGTTTTTGCTCGTCCCGCCGTGCAGCGCGTCCTCGTCATCTCCTACTACTTTCCGCCTTCGGGCGGGCCGGGCGTGCAGCGCGTGCTCAAGACCGTCAAGTACCTCCGCGACTTTGGGTACGAGCCTACCGTGCTCACGGTGGCCGATGGGGCGTATCCACAGCACGATGCCTCGCTGGAGGCCGATGTGCCAGACGGAGTAGAAGTACACCGGACGCGAGCCCTCGACCCCTTCCGTATCTATGGGCGGTTGACGGGGCGGTCGCGCACCGAAGCCGTGACGGTCGGGTCGGTCCAGCAGGAAAAAGGCCTGCTGGGTCATCTAGGGCGCTGGTTGCGCGCCAATGTCTTCCTGCCAGACGCTCGCGTCGGGTGGGTGCCCTATGCTATCCGTGAAGCTCGCCGCCTCCACGACGCACAGCCGTTCGACGTGATCCTGACGTCGGGGCCGCCACATTCCAGTCACCTCATCGGGCGCGCGCTCAAACGGCAGCGTGCACTTCCCTGGGTGGCCGACTTTCGGGACCCCTGGACAGGCATCAACTTCTACCACGAACTGCCGATGAGCGCGCCCGCACGGCGCCTCGACCGCCGTCTCGAACACTCGGTGTTGCGGGAGGCTGATCACATCACGACGGTCAGTCCGAGTTGGGCCCGGCTGCTGGCGGAGCAAGGAGAGCGTGCCACGGACGCCGTGACGGTGGTGCACAACGGCTACGATGAGGCGGACATCGACGCGGATGTTCAGTGGGAGACAGTGCCCAACGCGGAGCACTTCACGCTGACGTATGTGGGCAGCCTGTACGGGTCTCGTAACCCAATGACGCTGTGGGCTGCGCTGAGTGCGCTCCGCTCGACAGGGGCCCTGGAGCGCCTACGCATCCGTCTCGTGGGGACCATGGACGAGACCGTGCAGCAGGCGCTCGCACAGCGTGGCCTCGATGCGGTGACGGAGGCTGTACCCTACGTCCCGCATGCGGAAGCCATCACTCTGATGGCGAAAGCCACCCTGCTGTTGCTCGTCGTCGAGCCCTTCGCGAACGCGGCGGGGATGATTACGGGGAAGCTCTACGAGTACCTCGCCACGGGGCGACCCGTGTTGGCGCTCGGCGAGCCGGAGGGGGACGCCGCGCGGCTGCTGGAGGAAACGGGAGGGGGGCAGGTGGTGGCACGCGACGATGCGGAGGCGATGGCCGCCGTTCTGCGGGAGCACTACGACGCCTGGGCTGCTGGGCAACCCTGCCCTGGCGCCTCCGCTGAGGCCGTCGTGCCATACACGCGTCGTGCGCAGACGGGGCGGTTGGCCGCGGTGCTAGATGCCGCCCAAATTCCCCTCTAGAAACCGGATCGGTTGACTCTCCCATGCGCCCCCGCTTGCTTTTCATCTATCAGAAGCCGACCTCGTTCGTTCGCGACGACCTCCGTTTGTTGGGCGAGCGCTACGACGTGCGCCCGTTTTCATTCGACCTCAGTGGTGCACGCACTCGCCCTGGGCGCGCGGCGCTTCTGGCTCGACGCTGGGCAGAGCAGGCTGCATGGTTGCGGAAGGAACTGCCGAAGGCAGATCTGCTCTTCGGCTGGTTTGCCGATGTGCACCTGAGCCTGCCAGCGCGTGCGGTTGCTCGGCAGGGGATTCCTCTGGCAATCGCCATCGGTGGGTTCGATGCGATGGATATTCCGGAACTCGGCTACGGGGTCTTTGGCACGTGGCGCGCGCCCTTCGCCCGGCAGGTGCTGCATCGCGCGTCGCTTTTGCTGCCCGTGGCCGAGTCTCTGGTGCAGACGACCAATTCGTTTCTGCCTGCGTCGCCAGAGCAGGGGTTGAGGGTGCATGTGCCGGACCTACGTACGCCTATTGAGGTGGTGCCAACAGGCTACGACCCGGCCGCCTGGCCGCTCGGCCGCGCCGAACGGGCTCCTAGCGTGGTGTCAGTGGCCCTGATCGATTCGGATCGCACGTTGCGTCGGAAGGGGGTGGATCTGCTGATCGAAGTGGCGCGGCGGCTTCCAAGCATCCCCTTCGACGTCGTCGGCATCGAAATGGACCTGGAAGAGATCCGGCAGCGATATCGCCCGCCCGCCAATCTCGCCCTGCGGCCCCCGCTGCCTCGCGAGGAACTGGCGGAGGTCTACGGAAAGGCCGCCGTTTATCTCCAACTGTCTCGTGCGGAGGGGATGCCCAATGTGCTGTGCGAGGCGATGCTGTGCGGCTGCATCCCTGTGGGGAGCCGGGTGTTTGGCATCCCAGCCGCCATCGGGCAGGCCGGGTACCTCGTGGAGGCGCCAGAGCCGGAGGCCGTGGCGAGGGTAGTGCAGGACGCGCTAGACGCTCCGCCCTCGGCTCGTGAGGCAGCCCACGCCCAGATCGTGGAGCACTTTACGCGGCAGAAGCGTCGGGAGCGGCTGTTTCAACTGCTCGCTGGCTTGATGGCTGAGGTAGCTTAGAGCCTATCCGGAAAGTCGGCTTGAACAGTGTAGCCTGAGCGAACGACCCCTGAGCAAGGCGCGTGAAGCAGACGACGCGCGAGCATCGGCAATGCAGCGCAACGCCGCAGAGGGCGCGTGCAGCCAGGCGCAGCCGAGAGGGCTTTGCGGATAGGCTCTTAGAACTCTGTCCACTTCGCCCGCTCTGCTTGTGCCTCTTCCATCTCTGCGTCGTGCTGCGCGTCGTTTCCTCAGTGGCCGTCGGTTGCTAGCGGTCGGTCGCGCCGTCCGCGCCGAGGCGCTGACCTACTTCGAGCGGATCGTTCCACATCTGATTCCGGGTGATGTGCTCGTCATCGATGACTATGAGCACTGGTCCGGTTGTAGGAAGGCCGTAGATGCGTTCTTCGCGGACAAGCAGGAGGGCTTCGAGTTTGTCAAGCGGAGCCGTCTGCATATCGTCCGACGGGATGCAGCGTAGTGCCGATCACCGCGCGGGAAAGCGTATCGCCGTGCTCAACGCTGTGCTTGCCAATGCGGGCGATGCCGCCATTGCTTTGGGCCTAGTGCATTCCCTACGTACGGCCTTGGGCAAGGATGTTCAGTTCACGATGTATGACTCGCTTCCAGAGACGACGGCGCCGCATTATCCCGAGTTCGACGTGCACGCCTCTGTCTACACGCTTGCCTGGAAAGCCGAGGCTCGCGGCTTGGTGGCCAAAGCCCGACGCACCGTCCGCTGGCGGATCGTGCGTCGGCGTCTTCTGAGTCGAGCTGAACGGCTCGGCCGTCGAGGCCAAGCGCTAGGAAAGCACGACGCATCCGCAGGCGGAATCCTCGGAGCGCTGCACGCCTCCGATCTCGTGATATCGACCGGCGGAACCTACCTAGTGGAGCAGTACTGGTTGGGGCCCCGCTTGTTCGAACTGGATCTTGTGCAACGGCTTCGGCGCCCGCTCGTGTTGTTCACGCAGTCCTTGGGTCCCTTCGAGAAGCCAGCAGTGCGCCGCGCGCTGCATGCGGTATTCAGGTACGCGTTGCTCGTGCTGGTTCGCGATGATCGGTCGCGGCAGCATGCACTCGAGGTGGCGCCGACGGCACGCGTCGAGGTGCGGGCGGATGCAGCGTTTGCGCTGGCCGAGCCCGCCGTGGTGCAGGCGGCACGTACCCGCGCACTTCCCACGGATCGGCCGTTGCGGATCGGTATTTCGGTGCGCGACTGGCCCCACTTCACTACAATGGAGGCTGCGACCGGCATGGGGCGCTACCGCGAGGCCGTCGCCCACCTCGTGGCGCATCTCGTCCGCGAGTACAATGCCGAGGTTGTGTTCATCTCGACGTGCCAGGGGTTGCCTGCCTATCGCTATGACGACAGCCGCGTTGCCGCCGCGATTGTGGAGAAGCTGCCTGCCGAGGTGCGCGGCCACGTGACCGTCGAAACGGACTACCTGCGTCCCGAGGCTATCATGAAAGCAACAGGCGGGTGCGACCTCGTCGTGGCGACGCGGATGCATATGGCCATCCTGTCACTCTGTGCCGGGACTCCGGTGTTACCCATCGCCTACGAATTCAAGACGCGCGAGGTCTTCGGCCGCCTCGGGATGGAAGACCGCGTGCAGGACATCGAAACCGTGACCGGTGAGCGCTTGGCGGACGCCACGGAGCGGCTGCTGGTCGATCTGCCCACGGTGCGCGCCGCGCTGTTCGCGCGTGTGGAGGCTGAGCGGGCCGATGCGATGGCTGCGGGCGTGCGCGTCCGCGAGGTGATAGAGGCGAACCGATGAGCGGCATGCTGCTGCGTCTCGCCCGCCAGAGCGGCGTCTACGCCCTCGGCAACGTCGTGCTTAAGGCGAGCGGCCTGGTGCTGGCCGTCTTCTACCTCGACCCGGCCTATCTGCCGCAGGCCGACTTCGGCTACCTCGCCCAACTCGACGCGCTCGCTCGACTGCTGCTCCTCCTGGGAGGGCTCGGGCTACCGCTCGGGCTCATCAAATTTGCCACCGCTACGACGGTGGCTGAGGCCGAGCGGGGGGCGGTGCCGAGCACAGCGCTGGCCGTAGCGGGCGCCTGTGCGACGGTGCTGTTCGCGCTTGGCTGGGTGGGCGCACCTGCACTTGCAGAGACGCTGCTCGACGATCCAAGCCAGGCGCCGCTAATTCGGCTCTTCACGGTCTATATCGCCTTCAAGACCGTTGGTGATGTGGGCTATGCGGAGTTGCGCGCGCGCGAGCGGCCTGGCCTGTTCGTGCTCGCGCTCGCCATCGAGTGGCTGGCGCTGATCGGCGGCGTGGTCTATTTCCTCGCGGTGCAGGGCGAGGGCCTGCTCGGCGTGATGAAAGGGTACGCGATCTCGGCCGTGGTGATCGGCGCGGGGCTGGGCGGCTGGGTCGGGCTGGTGGCAGGCAAGGGCGTCAACCTGGATCTGGCGAAGCGCCTGATCGTGTTCGGGGCACCGCTCGTCGCGGCGGGGCTGGCCTCGCGCTTCCTCAGCATCGGCGATCGCTTCCTGATCGACATCCTACTCGGCCCGGCGCCAGTGGCGGTCTACGAGTGGGGGGCGAAGCTGGGCGGGACGCTGAACCTGTTCTTCGTGCAGAGCTTCCAACTGGCCTTCACCGTAATCGGACTCAAGGCGCTCGCCGCCGATGAGGCGGCCGCACCGTTGCACCGGAGGGTCTTCCGGCACTTCACCATCTGGACCGCCTGGGCCGTGCTCGGTCTCACCTTGCTCTCGCGCGATGTGACGAGCCTGCTCACAGACGAGCCCGACTACCTCGAAGTCGAGCCGCTCGTGCTGCTCATCGCGCTGGGCTTCCTGATGAACGGGATCTACTTCATCGCGGTCAATGTGCTCTACGCAGCCGGGCGGACGCGAACGGTGGCGGTCAGTGTGGGCGCGGCAGCGCTGCTCAACGTGGCGCTCAATCTGCTGCTGATTCCGATGCTGGGGTTGATCGGCGCGGCTGTGGCGACGTTTGTGGCGTACGGGGCGCTGGCCGGATGGACAGCCGTCATCGCCGAGCGCGAGATCCACGCGGGCTACCCGTGGCCGGTGTTGGTGAGTGCGCTGCTGCTCGTGCTGGGCCTGTGGGCACTGGCGCAACCGTCGCTCGGATGGGGGACCGGGTTGCGGCTGGTGTGGCGGTTCGCGCTCATCGGGGCGTACGTCCCGCTGGTGTTCGTGGCTGGGCTGTATCACCGTGGCGACATTCGCCTCATCCAGCACGCAGCACAGCGCTTCTTCGGGCGGGAGCACGGCGAGGCACTGGGAGCATCGCCCCCGGACGAGATGCGTTGACTTGCTTCTGAGGGGGCCGGTATATTGCCCAACCCCTTTCCGCTCTCTCCCCCTGACTCTTCGGCTCTATGGCTTCCAACGATTACGGCATTGCGCTCGGCATGGTCGAAACGCGCGGACTGATCGGGGCCATCGAAGCCGCCGATGCGATGGTGAAAGCGGCGCGCGTGTCGCTCATCGGAAAGGAGAAGATCGGGGGGGGCTACGTCACGGTCATGGTGCGGGGCGATGTCGGGGCGGTCAAAGCCGCCACCGATGCCGGAGCGGCAGCAGCCGAGCGCGTGGGTGAACTCGTCTCCGTCCATGTGATCCCGCGTCCGCACTCCGACGTCGAAGTAATCCTGCCCGACGGCAACGCCGGTTAACCGGTCCACGTCCCATGGCCGGGTCCGGTTCATCTGATCATACCGACGGCGCCCTCGGGCTGCTCGAAACTTTCGGGCTCGTGGCGGCCATCGAAGGCGTCGACGCCATGCTGAAGGCCTCGAACGTGCGCCTGCTGGTGCAGGAGCGGACGGTGCCGGGCCTCATCACCTCCACCATCGTGGGCGAGACCGCCGCCGTACGAGCCGCCGTCGATGCCGGACGGGCCGCGGCTGAGCGTGTCGGCACAGTGGTCTCGGCGCACGTAATCCCGCGCCCGGCTTCCGATGTGTGGGAGGTGCTCGAGCGTCCAGATCCCGTGGAGGCTGCCCCCACGCCACCGCGTGCGCCCGCGAAGAAAACCCGCGCCTCCGACGCGTACGAAGGGATGACCGTCCCTGAGTTGCGCCGCGTTGCGCGGACCCAGGACCATCCGACGTTCCAGGGCCGTGTGATCTCGAAGGCCTCGAAGGCCGAGCTGCTGCGCTTCCTCCGCACAGGGCAGCCATGAAACCCGACCCCTTCGAACGCTTCCGCGAGCTATTCCCGCGCACCTTCAGGGACGAGGGCGGTTTGACCGATCAGGGGCGCCGTTGGCTCCCCATCGCCGTCTCGATCCTGGTCGCCATCGCGCTCTGGTTCACCGTCAACATGCGGGAGACCTACACCGTGTCGGTGCCGTCGCCGCTGTCTGTGGTGACGCTCCCGCAGGGCCAGGCGCTGCGGGCGCTCCCGGCGGCCCAGGTGCGGGTGCAGTACCAGGGCGACGGCTGGGATCTGCTCAAGCTCTCGCGCACGCCGCCCGAGATTCCCCTCTACGCCGATGGCCCGACGGTCAACCTCGTAAGTGCCGCCGGCGAGTCGGCTCGGCTGCCTACGGGCATCCGCGTGCTCAGCGTGCAGCCCCAATCCGTCGACTTGAGCCTGGACGACGCCATCACGCGTCGCCTGCCCATTCGCCTAGCCGGCTCCATCGACCTAGAGGCGGGGTATGGGCGATTGGGGGAGCCGGAGCTCGATCCAGACACGGTCGAAATCCGCGGCGCGCGCAGCCTGATCGGTAGCCTGGAAGCATGGCCCACGGCGCCGCTCGACCTAGAAAACCTCGACCGCTCCATTTCACGCACGCTGCCGCTCAGCGATACGCTGGCTGGTCTCGTTGGCCTCTCCATCGAGCAGACGCAGGTGACCCTGCAGGTGGGACAGTTTACCGAGGGGACGCGGATGCTGGACGTGCAAGTGGAGGGGGTTCCTCCGGGCGTGTCGCGCGTTCGCCTCATCCCAAACCGCGTGCGCGTCACGTACCTCGTGCCCACCGATGGCGATCACTTCGACCGGGCCGAGACAAGCCCGGCGCTTCTCGCCGTAGTGGACTACGCCGATATCGCGCGCGATACAACGGCGGGGTCCGTTCCGGTCTCGGTGCGCATTCCTGAGGACCTGACGATTCTGGATGTCCGGGTGGAGCCGCGGCGGCTGGAGTATTTCACGGTACGGGAATGATGGGATGGATGACGGGGGCGCTGGCGATGGACAGTTCTAGGCGGCTCTCCAATCGTCCACTGTCCATCCGAGGTCGTACGTAGCCGATGCTCTGGCTTGCCCTGGCCGTGGCGTGCAGCCTCGCCATCGCCATGATCTTCAAGTACGGCGAGCGGCGCGGGCTGGACCGGACGGCCGTGCTCACCGTCAATTATGCGGCTGCGGCGCTCGTCTCGGCGATGCTGTTGCGCGGCAGCGATGTGGACGGCGGCTTCGTGTCGAGCGCCGGACTGCTGGTACTTGGCGTCGGCCTCGGTGTACTCTTCATTGCCGGGTTCTACGTGTTCGCCTATGCCATCCGCGAAGTCGGGATGGGGCTGGCGACGGGGGTGATGCGCCTCTCGGTGGTGGTACCCGTGCTGGCCTCGTGGGTCCTCTGGGGCGAGCAGCCGAGCATAGGGCAGAGCCTCGGCTTGGTCCTCGCCGGGGTGGCCTTCTTCCTGATTGCGCGGACGACGCCCACAACGCCAACCGCGCTGACCGGACCCACCAGCTCGCCGTCGTCGCATTCGGGGCTCTACGCGGCGCTGGTGCTCGGCGGACTGTTTCTGATGGGAGGGCTGGTGGACGTGGCCTTCAAAACGTTCGGCGAAGTCTTCGCTGCCGATAACAGCCGCCCGCTGTTTCTCCTGTTCGTTTTCAGCGTGGCCTGCCTGACCGGGCTGATTGCGGTGGTGGGGCAGGGTCTCCGGTCGAAGGCGTGGCCGAGTGGGAGTGCCGTCGGGTGGGGCGTGCTCCTCGGCCTCGTCAATTATGGATCGGCCGACTTCATCCTCCGTGCGATTGCCGTCCTCCCGGGCCCCTTCGTCTTTCCGGCCAACAGCATTGCCATCGTGATGGGTGCGGCGGTGCTGGGCATCGTGGTGTGGGGCGAGCGGCTGTCGAAAGCCAACTGGGCGGGGCTCGGGCTGGCGGCGGCGGCGCTCGTCTTGCTGACGCGCTAGCTTCCGCCTTTGCTTCGTTGCTTCGTCATGCCTGAGTCCGCGCCCGCTTCGTCTCCTAGCCTCACCTGCCTCCGTCAAGCGGGGGTCGTGGTTGGGGGCCTGCTACTGGTGGGC
>JABDIZ010000009.1 GCA_013003465.1 Rhodothermaceae bacterium | reverse complement strand
CTTTGAGCCACGGCTCCTTCTGCGCCCAAACGTCGGCCACGAGCGCAAGCCGGTGGGTCGCGGCGAGTCGCTTGAGCGCAGCGGCGTATTCTTCGGGAACCCGCCCCAATTCGTGTGCAGCGAACGTCTGCTCCAGCCGTTCCAGTTCAGCTTCGCTCAACTCGCCCGCGCCTGGAAGCGAGCGGAGCGTTTCCTTTACGGTCGGGAAACTATCGTGACGGGCGGGGTCGAGGTAAAGTGTGTCGAGGCGCTCGTAGCACGCAACGATCAGAGCATCCGCGCGCTCGGTGGAGAGCGCTCCGCCAAAGCTCTGGTAGGTGGCGGCGTAGTCGTGCTCTGGTCCGAAACGATCCTCGTCGAACATGAACGTGCTGTTCATGTCGAGAAGCACGGCGGAGAATCGGTCGAGGATTGTGTTTCCTACCTGATCCATATAACACGCTCACCGGCGCAGGGCGAGCGGCCCAAGTGCCTGGTTGTGCGAGAGCTGCCCGCAGCATTGGTGACAAGGACAAAGGCCTCTACGTTGCTTGATCCAGGTCACGGACGAGAAAGATAAGGACGGCCGCCGCAGCGCCGAGGGCGAGCAGGCCCGCGCCCCAGCGCCCGAACAGCAGCCAGCCCGTGCCGAGCAGTGCGGCGTACACGAGGGCCACGCCCAGCGCCCAGCGCAACGCGAGGCGGCCGAGGCCGCTGTCGGGCTGTACCTCGGGGTGGGAGCGAGCGACGCGGTGCCAGCCCGGGCCGCCGGGGCGGATCGTCCGGTAGAACGCGTCCAGCACGGCCGGGTCGGTGGGGCGCGTGAGGAACGTCACGGCGAGCCACAGCACCGTCGTGATGGCCACGATGCCGTAGAGGTTGACAGGAAACTCGGCCGTCAGGAAGGGGATGTCCACGCCGACGAGTTGCAGCCCCACGAGGCCAAGCGGGACGAGCGTGGCCGTCAGCTCGCTCCACGCGTTGACGCGCGCCCAATACCAGCGCAGGATCAGCACGAGGCCGAGCCCCGCCGAGGCGCTCAGCACGAGCCCCCACGCGTCGCGGATGGTGTCGAGCTGTGTCGCCACGAGGAAGCCGAAGAGGGCAAGGCCGAAGGTGACGAGGCGCGAGATCAGGACGTAGTGCTTCTCGTCGCTTGTCTTCGCCACGAACCGGCGGTAGAGGTCGTTGACGAGGTAGCTCGTGCCCCAGTTGAGTTGCGTCGAGATGGTGCTCATGAAGGCGGCGAGGAAGGCAGCGAAGAGGAGCCCCAGCAGGCCCGGCGGCAGCGTCTCGCGCATGACGAGGACGTAGCCCTCGCGCGGGTTTTCCAGGCCGGGGTAGAGGACGAGCGCCACGAGCGCGACGAGGATCCACGGCCACGGCCGCACGCAGTAGTGCGCCACCGTGAACCAGAGCGTCGCCAACGCAGAGTCCTTCTCGCTCCGGGCGGCCAGCATCCGCTGCGCCACATAGCCACCGCCGCCCGGCTCCTGCCCCGGATACCAGCTCGACCACCACTGCACGCCGAAAAACGCCACAAACGCCAGCGCCGAGATCACGAACACGGCTCCGGCCTCGGCCGCCTCGCCGCCACCCAGCACCGGGAAGAAGCGGACCGTCTCCGCAGGCAGCTTCTCCAGCAACCCGCTCACGCCGCCGATCTCCGGCAGGTCGAGCGCGAACCAGGCCAGGGCCACGGAGCCGATCATCGCCAGGGCGAACTGGAACACGTCGGTCACCGCGATGCCCCACAGGCCCGAGAGCAGCGAGTACGCCCCGACGAGCAGGATCAGCAGCCCCACCGTCGCCATCGGGGCGCCGACCTCCAGGCCGAGCAGGTTCAGCGTCTCCTGGCCGAACAGGCGCATGCCGGGAAAGAGGACGGCCAGGATCGTCTCCATCGCCAGCGCCACCCACCCGATGATGATGGCGTTCATCAGCAGCCCGAAGTAGACCGCCTTGATGCCACGCAGCCATGCCGCCGCCGGGCCGCTGTAGCGCAGTTCGACGAACTCCACGTCGGTCAGCACACCGCTGCGGCGCCAGAGCTTGGCGAAGAAGAACACCGTCAGGATGCCGCCCAGCGCACCATTCCACCAGATCCAGTTGCCCGAAATGCCGTCGAGCGCGATCACCTCGGTGATGAGCAGCGGCGTATCGGCCGCGAACGTAGTGGCGACCATGCTCGTCCCGGCCAGCCACCACGGCATGGCGCGGCCCGAGGCGAAGAACTCGTCGGTGTTCTTGGAGGCGCGGCGCGCGTACCACGCGGCGATGCCAAGGCTAAGGACGAGGTAGGTGGCGACGATCGTCCAGTCGAGGGGCGTCATGCGCGTGCAGGCAGGGTGGGAAACGACGCAAGCTAGGGACGGGCCCGGATTGAATGGGTATCCGCCTCACGCCTGGGCGCTGTGCTCACACCTGCCCGTGGAGATACGCCTGCCGTAGCGGCTCCGGGAACCGCTCGATGGCGTAGCGCAGCATCGTTCGGGGCATCCTCGCGTAATGCATCCGCAGAAAGCTCTCTTCGGCCTCCTGGCTGCGCTTGCCCACCTCGCGCAGCATCCACCCGACAGCTTTGTGGATCAGGTCGTGCTCGTCGGCCAGCAGCATCTCCGCGATGCGGAACGCGTCGCCGAACTCGCCCTGCCGGATGAAGGAGAACGTGGCGATGATGGCGATACGACGATCCCAGAGCAGAGATGAGGCCGCGAGCCGGTCGAGGAGGGCGCGGTCATCCGGGCGGAGGTGGGCACCGACGAGGTGCGGGGCCGACGAGTCTACGAGGTCCCAATTGTTGACGTGCGCGGTGTGATCGAGGTAGAGCCGGTGGAGGGTGTCGCGCGCGGCCGGATCGCGCCGGGCGGCTTTGTACTGCCGCACCATGACCAGCAGGGCGAGCATCCGCGCTTCGTGCCAGGGCGAGGTCAGCAGCCCACGGATCTCGCCGAGCGGAAGGGGCTGGAACGTCCGCGCCAGGTCGCGGAGCGGCGGCATGCGGATGCCGAGGAACTGATCGCCCTCGCCGTATTCACCGGGGCCGGTTTTGAAGAACCGAAGCGCGTGACAGGCTTTGTCGGGGTCGGCGCGGGTGTGGAGGGCGTTGAGCGCAGCGGCAGCCGTAGGGGCGGGCATGAGAGAGCGAGGTCGGCGGTGCCGAACGATACGGTGGCTGCGGTATACTGCACGCGGTTTTCGCGCCTACACCTCCGCTATGTTCATGGGATCGTTCGTTTATCACTTTGGCAACGGCACCGCCGACGGCAGCGGCTCGATGAAGCCGCTCCTCGGTGGCAAAGGGGCCGGACTGGCCGAGATGGCCTCGGTCGGGTTGCCCGTCCCCCCCGGGTTCACCCTCACCACCGAAGCGTGCCGCACCGTGCTGGATCAGGGCGGCACGTGGCCCGACGGCCTCGCCGAGGAGGTAGAGGGGGGGCTAGCGCACGTCGAGACCGCGATGGGGCTCACCCTCGGTGACCCCGAGCGGCCCCTCCTCGTCTCCGTTCGCAGCGGCGCAGCGGTGTCCATGCCGGGCATGATGGACACGGTCCTCAACCTCGGCCTCAACGATGCCGTCGCCGAGGGGCTCGCGCGCAGGATGGACAATGAGCGCTTCGCCCTCGACGCCTATCGCCGCTTCATCGATATGTTCGGCGACGTGGTGATGGGCGTGCACCACCATCACTTCGAGGAGGCGCTCGCCGCGCTCAAAGCCGAGCAGGGCGTCGAGAACGACGTAGACCTCGATGCCCGCGCGCTGCGCACGCTCGTTGCTCGCTACAAAGCGATCTACCGGCGGCAGACCGGTTTCATGTTTCCCGAAGACCCGCGCGAGCAGCTTCATCGCGCCATCGACGCGGTGTTCTCGTCCTGGGACAACGAGCGCGCCGTCAAGTACCGCCGCTTCAACCAGATCACGGGCCTGCTCGGTACGGGCGTCAACGTGCAGGCGATGGTCTTCGGCAACCTCGGCCCTACGAGTGGTACGGGCGTCTGCTTCACGCGCAACCCGTCCACCGGCGAGCAGCAGCTCTACGGCGAGTTCCTACCCAACGCGCAGGGCGAGGACGTGGTGGCGGGCATCCGCACGCCGCTCCCCATCGCCGAGATGGAGCGCCAGTTTCCCGCGGCGTACCGGCGCCTCGTCGCCACCGCCGACCAGCTGGAGCGCCACTATGCCAACATGCAGGACATCGAGTTCACCGTGCAGGACGGGCAGCTCTTTATCCTCCAGACGCGCAACGGCAAGCGGACCGGCGCGGCGGCCGTCAAAGTGGCCGTGGACCTCGTGCGCGATGGCGTGGCGACGGAGGAGGAGGCGGTGCGGAGCCTCGTCGAGCCGCGCCACATCGAGACGCTCTTGCATCCCCGCTTCGCCGACGAGGGGGCGTACCACGAGCGCATAGTGGGGCACGGGCTTCCGGCCTCGCCCGGTGCCGCCGTGGGGCGCGTCGTGTTCTCGGCCGACGAGGCCGAGGCGTGGAAAGCGCGGGGCGAGGACGTCATCCTCGTGCGCATCGAGACGAGCCCGGAGGATGTGGGTGGCATGCACGCGGCCGAGGGCATCCTGACCGCGCGGGGGGGGATGACCTCGCACGCCGCCGTCGTGGCGCGTGGCTGGGGCAAACCGTGCGTGGCCGGGTGCGCCGACATCGTCGTGGACTACGCCAACGGCTCGTTCACCAACGGCGCGGTGACCGTGCGTGAGGGCGACTGGCTCTCGCTCAACGGCTCCACCGGCGAAGTCATCCTGGGCGAAGAGCCGCTCGTCCCGCCCGAAATCAGCGGCGACATGCAAACCGTGCTCGGTTGGGCCGATGGGCTGCGCCGCCTGAAGGTGCGCACCAACGCCGACACGCCCGATGACGCGGCCAAGGCCATCGAACTCGGCGCCGAGGGCATCGGGTTGTGCCGCACCGAGCACATGTTTTTCGAGGGCGACCGTATCTGGGCGATTCGCCGCATGATCTTCGCCGAGACGACCGCCGACCGCGCTGCGGCACTCGGCGATCTGCTCCCGCACCAGCGCGACGATTTCGCGGGCATCTTCCGGGCGATGAACGGCAAACCCGTCACCATCCGCCTCCTCGATCCGCCGCTCCACGAGTTCCTGCCGCACGACGATGAGGGCCTAGAGACGCTGGCCGAGTACGTCGGGCAGCCAGTCGAGACCGTGCGCCGCCGCGTGACGAGCCTCGGCGAAGTCAACCCGATGCTCGGGCACCGGGGGTGTCGCCTGGGCGTGGTCTACCCCGAGATCACGGCCATGCAGGCGCGGGCCATTTTCGAGGCGGCCGTCGCCGTCGCCGAAGAGGGCGTGGATGTGTTGCCCGAGGTGATGGTGCCACTCATCGGGACGAAGGCCGAGTTGGACGATCAGCGCGCGGCCATCGCGCACGTCGCCGGAAAGGTCTTTGAGGAGCAGGGGCGGCGGGTCAAGCACCTCATCGGGACGATGATCGAGGTGCCGCGCGCCGCACTACGCGCTGGAGAAATTGCGGAGACGGCCGACTTCTTCTCGTTCGGGACCAACGACCTGACGCAGATGACCTTCGGCTACAGCCGCGACGACGCTGGGACGTTCCTCCCGCACTACGTCGAGCACGGCGTACTGGCGGCCGATCCGTTCCAGGCGCTCGACCAAGAGGGCGTCGGCGAACTGGTCCGCATGGCGACCGAGCGCGGGCGCGAGACCAAGCCGGACCTCAAAGTCGGGATCTGCGGTGAGCACGGCGGCGACCCGGCCTCGGTCCACTTCTTCCACCGCGCCGGGCTCGACTATGTCTCGTGCTCGCCCTTCCGCGTGCCCGTCGCACGCCTCGCGGCAGCGCAGGCGGCGCTGCAAGACCGAACCGACTGACTCCTTTCCCGCCATGCTGTCCCGCCGTCGCTTCCTCACTGCCACGACAGCGCTCGGCGCTGTGGCGGTCCTGCCCGAGCCGCTCGCCGCACATCGACTGCGCAGAGGGCTGCCGCCCGAATCCTGGGCGCCGCCTGTGGATGACCTGCTCACGACGGACGACCTCACGGCGGCGGAGCGTGTGATGGGCCTGACGTTCACGGAGGCGCAGCGCACGCTTATGCTTGAGGACGTCAACGAGCGCCTGGAACGCCTGGAAGCGATCCGGGAAGCAGAGCCGCCGAACAGGGTCCCGCCCGCCCTGACGCTCAACCTTGGGGTCAGTGGCGTCGCGCGGCCCGATCCGGGTGAGGGAATGGCTTTTGCCCCGGACACCACGGCGTCGCGCCCAGTCTCCGAGATCGATCTGGCCTTCGCGAGCGTCGCCGAGTTGGCCGGGCTGCTACGCGCAGGCGAAGTGACCTCGGTGGAGTTGACCCGGCTCGCCCTCGACCGGTTACGCCGCTTCGATCCGCAACTGCAAGCCGTCGTCACATTGACGGAGGGGCGTGCCCTGGAACAGGCCGAACGGATGGACCGCGAACTCGCCGCCGGGCAGGATCGCGGGCCACTCCACGGCATCCCGTATGGCGCCAAAGACCTCCTCGCCGCGCGCGGCTACCCGACGACGTGGGGCGCCGAGCCCTACCGCTCGCAGGTGCTCGACGAGGACGCAGCCGTCATTCAAAAACTCGATGCGGCAGGGGCCGTCCTTGTGGCCAAGCTGACGCTCGGTGCCCTCGCCTGGGGCGACGTGTGGTTCGGCGGGACGACCAAGAACCCCTGGAACGTGGAGCAGGGGAGCAGCGGCTCCTCGGCGGGTCCCGGCTCGGCCGTGGCGGCGGGCCTCGTGCCCTTCGCCATCGGCTCTGAGACGCTCGGCTCCATCGTCTCGCCGTCCACGCGCAACGGCGTGACGGGCCTGCGTCCCACCTTTGGCCGCGTCTCCACGCGCGGCGCGATGGCGCTCTCGTGGAGCATGGACAAGCTCGGCCCGATGGCTCGCAGCGCGCTCGACTGCGCCCTCGTCTTCGACGCCCTGCGCGGCCCCGATCCCCGCGAGGCTCGCGCGACCCCCGACCCCGCCTTCCCGTTCGACCCGGCCTCTGACGTGCGCGATCTGCGAGTCGGCTTCGTCGAGGCCGCATTCGAGGAAGGGGAGGGCGAGGGCGGTGCAGCCGATCGCGCGACGCTGAATGTTCTCCGTGACCTCGGCGTGGCGCTTACGCCGGTCGCCCTCCCGGAGGCACTGCCAACCGACGCAATGCTCCTCATCCTCGAAGCCGAAGCATCGGCGGCGTTCGAGGGCCTCACGCGCACGGGCGGTGTGGACCGGATGGTGCGGCAGGTCCGCAACGCGTGGCCCAACGTCTTCCGGCACGCGCGCTTCATCCCGGCGGTCGAGTACATCCAGGCCAACCGACTCCGCACCGTCCTCATGCAGCAGATGGCTGCACTCATGGTCGACTTCGATGTGATCGTGACCCCATCGTTTGGCGGCTCGGCATTGGGGATCACAAACCTGACGGGGCATCCGGCGGTGGTCCTCCCCAACGGACTGTTTCCGGTCGAAGGGCATCCGGGGCGGCGACAGCCGCACTCGATCACGTTCCTCGCGCCGCTGTGGAAGGACCATCACGCGCTGCGCCTCGCCCACGCCGTGCAGCAGGCGACGGACGTGCATCGGCAGCGCCCACCGATAGGGAGCTAATCGGTTCGGCAAGGCGTTTGCGATGGACACGTCTCTTCTGATCCCCACCTCTCTCCATCCATGCGTCTCCACCACCGCTTCTACGTCCTGGCCCTTTTTGCTACCGCCGTCTCGCTAAGTGCTGCCTTAACAAGCTGCGCCACCATCGGCGGCGCCAACTACGTCTCCCTGGAGGAAGAGTGGCAATTGGGCCGCGAACTCGAGGCTGACCTGAACCAGCGCCTGAACCTCGTCAATGACGCCAGCTTGCAACGCTATGTCGAGCAAGTTGGACAGCAGATCGTCCGCCAGACCAACATGGCCAACCTGCCGTGGCGCTTCCACGTCGTTGCTGACGATCAGATCAACGCGTTCAACATTCCCGGTGGCGTCGTCTACGTCAACACTGGGCTGATCGCCGAAGCGGGGAGCGCGAGTGAGTTCGTCGGGGTGCTGGCGCACGAGGTGGCGCACGGCGTCGCGCGGCATGGGACGCAGCGCATGAGCCAGGCCTACGAGGCCAATCTGCTCGCTGGCCTGTTGCTCGGTGGCAACCCTGGGCTGGTCGAGCAACTCGCTACGCAGGTCGTCGCTACGGGTGCCTTTGCCAAATTCTCGCGCGCTGATGAGCGGGAAGCCGACCGCCTCGGCGTGGCCTTCATGGCGCGGGCGGGCTGGAACCCTGAAGGGCTTGCTCAGATGCTCGAACGCCTCCTCGCCGAGCAGCGGGGGGGCGGGAGTAGCGTCGGCCAGTTCTTCTCCTCGCACCCGACGACGCAGGAGCGCGTGCAGAACGTCCGCGCCCAGGCTCGGCAGGTGGGGGGCCGAGGGCTCCGCACCAACGACGGCTCCTTTGCTTCCATGCGGTCACGTGCGCAGCGGTACTGAGAAAAGATGACGGAGCAGGAGCGCGGGGCGATCCCGCCGGTACCTTTTCGCCGGTTCACCACCTCGCGCTCCCTTGACCGACTTCGACCTCGCTGCCTACGACTTCGCACTGCCGGATGAGCAGATCGCGCAGCAGCCCGCTGACCGCCGCGACGCGTCGCGGATGCTGGTGCTCGGCCGCGAAACCGGCGCGCTGGAAGACCGCACATTTGCGGATCTTCCGACGCTGGTGCGGCCGGAAGACGTGGTCGTGCTCAACAACACGAAGGTGTTTCCGGCGCGGCTCGTCGGTACGCGCGAGCCGGGGGGGGGGGGCGCCGAGATGTTTCTCGTGACGCCCGCAGGCGATGGGTGTTGGGATGTGCTGGCGAAGCCCGGCCGCAAGCTGCGCGAGGGGGCTCGCCTCCGTTTCGGCGACGCACTGCGTGCCGAGGTTGTGGCGGTGTTGCCCGATGGGAAGCGCCGCGTGCGGTTCGAGGCGGACGGCTCGTTGGAGGAGGCGTTCGAACGGGTGGGGCAGATGCCACTGCCGCCCTACATCCACCGCGAGGAACCGAATTCGCAGGACCGCGAGCGCTACCAGACGGTCTACGCGCGGCACCGGGGCGCCGTGGCGGCGCCGACGGCCGGGCTCCATTTCACACCCACCGTGCTCGACCAACTCCGTGCGCAGGGGACGATCCTCGCCGAAGTCACGCTGCACGTCGGCTATGGCACCTTCGAGCCGGTACGGGTGGACGACCTGCGGACGCACGCGGTCGCGCCCGAGTGGATCGAGGTGACGCCCGAGACGGCCGCCGCCATCAACGCGGCGCGGGCACGCGGCGGGCGGGTCGTCGCCGTTGGTACGACCACCACGCGGACGCTGGAATCTGCTGCCGATGAGCACGGGCAGGTGCATGCCTTCTCGGGTGAGACCGCGCTGACCATTACGCCCGGCCACCGCTTCCGCGCGGTCGATGCGCTACTGACCAACTTCCACCTGCCGCAGTCGTCGCTGCTCGTGCTCGTGAGCACCTTCGCCGACCGCGAGACCGTGCTGGCCGCCTACGCCCATGCCGTCGCCTCCGGCTACCGCTTCTACAGCTACGGCGACTGCATGCTCGTGGTGTGACGAGGGTCGCTGGAGTCCCACGTTGGCTTCGCCGATCTGCGATTTGTGGGAAGGGGCGCAGCTTGTGAACCCAGCACTCGGCCGTCAGCCGTCGGTGGGCAGCAGTCGAAAGACCAGAGATCAGTCCACCCACCGGTCCTTCTGGTCCGCGCGATGTCTCAGTTTGATGTCGCCTGAAAAGAGAGTGGCACCGAAAAGGGCGTCTGGGTCGGAAAAAACCGGTCGGTTCCCCCCTCCCAGAACGAGACGAGAAGGGGGGTATACAGCCGGAAGGCGTCGCGCGGATGGTGTCATTCGGCCTCAGCATCGGCCGGGACGGCTCGGCGGTGCGGGCTTTGTCGGAGGAGGAGTGGCTTCATCATCCGCCTCCTATGAACGACCAGCCTACCACGCCTTTATTTCCCCTCCAGCCTGAGGAGGATGCGCCGGCCTCCGGCGAGCCTAGCCTTGATCCGACTCCTGGCTTTGAGGAGGGGGTGGTCTACGACGCCGTTTACGAAGACCTCGACGAGGCGTTTGCTGCGGAGTCGGCTTCGGACGGTTCCGAAGGGGACGGATCGACCGAAGACGTCGATGCCCACGTGGTGACCGTCCAGGTGGGTGATCCCTTCGTGGACGAGGCCGTGCTCGGTGAGGTCTTCGACACCGACGTGGATCCCGATGGCCTCTTGTCGATGCCGCCGTTTGAGACGCCTGCGGATCTGTCCGGCGATGGCGCTGCTGGTTTCGCAGAGCCCGATGGCCCGGCCTACGACGCAGAAACCGGGTTTCAAATCGGCTTCGATGCCGCGCCTTCGACGGCCGTGGCTCCGTATCGGCCAGCGCGGTCACCGATGGACACACGCCCATCAGTCGCGCCTTCGAGCCCGCCGCCTGAGCCGCCTCGCGTGCAGGCAAGGCGTGCCTTCCGAGACCAGGCTGAGGCGCTATACCGGCATCGCCGCGTGGCCCTCAGCTTGTTGATAGCAGGGCTGTTGCTGGCGCTCGTGGTGTCAGTGCTGATGCCGAAGCGCTACGAAGCCTACAGCGTGCTGCTCATCAACGCGGAGAATCCGGCCGGGGCGCAGGAATCCCTCGTCGGCGACTTTGTGCAGGCGCCGGGTTTGGAAGCGCGCAAGGTGCTCAACCAGGCACTCATCCTCCAGCAAGCCCCTGCCATCGCCACGCGCACAGCCCAGCAGCTCCTGGCGTCGAGTGCCCCGCTGTCCTTTCAGAACGATCTGAGCGGACAAGCCTCCATGCAGACCGTTGCTGACTACCTGCAAGAGGAGGTCGTCCGGGTGGAACCTGCGGGCGAGGAAGTGGACGCCATCCGGGTGACAGCCACGAGTAGCGATCCCGAGGAGGCTGCCCGCATCGCGCAGGTCTACACCACCGAGTATGCTGACCTCACGCGGGAGACGAGCCGCGAGCGCATCACCGCGACCCGCATGTTCCTGGAAGAGCAGGTGGCGCGTCGCCAGGGTGAACTCGATGAGATCGAGCGCCAGGTGGCCGACTACATGGCCCGAGAAAACGCCGTCGGCCTCGACGCGCAGACGCAGGGGACGATCTCGCAGATCGCCGCCCTGCAAGCTTCGCTCGACCAGTCGCGCATCCAGACCCGCATGCGCGAGGCGCAGCTCAACTCGCTGCAGCGCGAACTGGCCACGATGCAGCCGCGCATGGCTGCCCGCGCCTCCTCCACCAGCGACAGCGAACTCCGCCAACTCGATAGCCAGATCACCGAACTGGAGCGGGTCGTAGAGCAGATCTACCTCCGCAACCCCGAGTTCCGGGGCAACCCCAACGCCCACCCTGATCTGCGCGAGTTGGAGAGCCGTTTACAGCGCCTCCGCACCGAGAAGCGGCGCCTCGCCGACCAACTGGCTGGAGACGTGGCTGCGAGTGGCGGCCTGAACCCAACTGCCGACGGCGCCAACGGTGAGAGCTACATGGCCACGCTGCGGCAGCAGATCGCCCAGGAGCAGGCCGCACTCAGCGGCGCGCGTGCCCAGACCGGCGCCCTCGCCGGGCGGCTGGCCGAGGCGAGCGGTGTGCTGACGACCATTCCCGAGCAGGCGCGCGAACTGGCCCAGTTGCAGCGCAATCAGGTGGCTACGGAGGAACTGACCCTCTTTCTGACGCAGAAGCTGCAGGAAGCGCAGGTGGCGGAAGAAACCGAGTTTGGCCTTGTACAGGTGATCCGCGAGCCGCAGATCCCCACCGAGCCCACGAGCCCGAACCTGCTGCTCAACCTGTTCATCGGTGGATTGTTGGGGCTGCTGCTCGGTCTGACCGCCGCTGCCTTCCGCTACCGCACCGACGCGAACATCCATACGCCTGCCGACCTGGAGGAGCACGGTTTCACCGTCGTTGGCACCATCCCCGATCTTGGCAAGGAGGCCGAAGGTACCCCGGTGACGGTGGATGGCCACGCCATCCCGCGCTCGCTCGTGGCCCTGGCCGCACCGTTCACGCCTGCGGCCGAGGCCTTCCGACACCTCCATGCCGCCTTGCAGGGCAGTGCTGCACCGCAGGTGCTCCTCGTGACTAGTTCGGAGGTGGGCAGCGGCAAGAGCTTCACCGCAGCGAACCTGGCCGTGGCTGCTGCGCAGGCTGGTCGCCGTGCGCTTCTCGTGGATGCCGACCTCCGGCGCCCGTCGGTACACGCTTACCTCGGCCTCGGTGCCTCCCCGGCCCTGGGCGCGGGCATTGAGACGGAGAACCTGATCTACTGGAACACAGTCGTGCCGGGTCTCTTCGCCCTGACGGCGCGCGAGCCAGCCGAGACGCCAGAAGCGCTCTGGGGCCCCGAGCAGGCCGAGCGCCTCCTCACCGGACTGCGCAGTGCCTTCGACCTTGTCATCATAGATGCCCCTCCGGGGCTCGTGGCGGCCGATGCTGCCATGCTAGCGCCCCATTGCGACGCCGCGCTCCTCGTCGCCTCCGCCGACCACTCCGATGTAGATGCACTCGCGCAAGTAGCGACCGAGTTGGCCGGTGCCGGGCTCGGCCAGATCGGCGCCGTGCTGAACCGTTTCAACCCCGCGCACAGCGTAGCCTACCGCCGGACGTACGGGTACCGCTATGCCACACGCTACGCCGCCGAACGGCCCGGCATGCCCCCCTCTCCTCATCCCTCGGCTTCGTCCGAGGACGCCTCCGCTGACTAACCCCCGCCCGTCATGCCCGCCCATCGCACTCTCCTTCGAGCCCCTCGCCGGGTCGCTGCATTCGCTGCGGTATTCCTTATGGCTGCGCCGGTGTTCGCGCAGACCGCGGCCACACTCGATCCCTGTCGGGGGCGTCTCGGCCGCGCCGAACTGACCGAAACCACCTCGGATACCTACTACCGCTTCTTCGTGCCCGGCGATGCCACCGTGCAGGTCAACGTCGAGGGGGCCGTGCAGCAGCCGGGACTCTACGAAGTGGGCGTCGGGACCAACCTGGGGCGCCTGCTCGCGCTCTCTGGAGGACCCCGCTATGAGGCACGTGAGAGCAGTCGCCGTCGCCGTGTCGAGGTGCGGCTGTACCGGCCCAACGCAGGCGCCGAGCCCATCTACGCCACCACGCTCCAGGACACGGCCACCAACCCCGACGTGTACCCCGACCTCTGCGAGGGCGACACGATGCTGATCGATGTGGTCGAGTCGCGCCGGTTTGGCTGGCAGGAGATCGCCACGATTGCAGGCGGTGTTTCGGCGGTCGCGCTGCTCGTGCAGGCGCTCGGCAACTAAGCGGGATTTCCACCCGCGTGAGCCCGCGCCCCCATGACTGACCCCCCAACAGACTCGGCTACCACC
>JABDIZ010000373.1 GCA_013003465.1 Rhodothermaceae bacterium | reverse complement strand
ACGCCGGACCTTCCGGCGTGCCGCGTTCGTTTTCGGAGCGGCGCTTCCGGTCCCTCACCTGTTTATGCCCCGCTTCCACCTCGGCAACTTCTTCTTGAACGCCGCCCTGATCGGGGCCGGGCTGGTGGTGCTCGTGCTCCTGTACGGCCTCACGGCCCGGACCTTCACGCCCCGCACCGCGCCCGTCCGTGAGGACAACCCGACGCAACTCCCCGGCGACGTCATTCAGATCGAGGTGCGTAACGGGGCCGGGGCCGCTGGTGTGGCAGGCACCATCACGCAGTACCTGCGGCGGCGCGGGTTCGACGTGGTGGAGAGCGGCAACCACACGTCTTTCGATCAGCAAGAAACGGTGGTACTCGACCGCGTGGGCAACCCCGAGGCGGCCCTGCGCGTTGCCCATGCCCTCGGGCTTTCCAGCGATCGCGTGCGCGAGGAGCCCCGGACGGATCTCTACCTCGACGCTTCCGTTATCATTGGAGGCGACTATCCGTCGCTGCCTCCGTTTCAAAACGACTCGGCCCGATAAGTCTATCCTTGCTTAATGACTGCTTCCTCTTCGACTACCCCCACAACGTCCGCTCGTACCCAACGCGACAGTCCTGTGCCAGGACGGGTGCTCGCGCGGCTCGCCGTAGAAGCCGCGCTCGATAAGAAAGCCAAGGCGGTCACCGTGATGGACCTGCGCGGGATTTCCGGCGAGGTGGACTACTTCGTCCTCGCCACCGGAGAATCCGATCTGCAGATCCGGGCGATCACGGAGGGGGTGGTGAGTCGGCTGCGCGAGGAGGTCGGCGAGCGTCCGCTCCACCGCGAAGGCTCGCCTGGGACCTCCCGCTGGATCGTGCTGGACTACTTCGATCTCGCCGTCCACATCTTCGACCCCGAACTGCGGGCCTACTACGACCTCGAACGACTCTGGGGCGACGCGCCCATGGAACAGGTGGCCGAGGATGCGACCGAGATCGCGCTGCTGGCGGAGGAGGCATGAACCGGCTCACGCTGCTTCTCTGCGCAGGCGCGGTCCTCGTCGGTTGCTCGTCGAGTGAGACGGTTGCATCGGGCGATGAGGAGTATGGACATCGCTACGAAGGTGTCGCGCCCGATGGTCGGGAGACCATGCTCCTCGCCCCGCCGGACACCACGGAGGCGTACCTCACGACGCCTGCCGTGCTCGACAGCGTGGCGGTGCGTCCGGCGAGGAGCGAGGCCCCACCGCAGGATGTCGTTCCCGTGGAAGTGCTCTTCAAAGGAGCGCTGCCTGACGCGTGCTCGGAACTCAACGCCGCCACGCAAAGCCGCACGGCCAACCTGATTGACGTGACGCTCACCATGCGCCGCCCACGCGGAGCGGTTTGCGCGCAGGTCGTGCGGCCCTTCCGCTTTTATCTGCTCCTGGACGATGCCCTGGCGCCGGGGGCCTACACGCTGAAAGTCAACGGGACGGCCTATCCGTTCCGCATCCGCGAAGGCGCCCTCGCCGACCAGGGATGAAACACAGGGCTCGGCTTTTTGTGGTTCTCGGCGCAGTCAGTGCTGCGACGGCCGTGGCAGCAGGTGCGTTCGGGGCGCACGCCCTGGCCGATGCCGTCACGCCCGAGCGGCTAGCGACGTTTCAGACGGGTGCCGACTACCACTTGGCGCACGCCCTCGCCCTGATCGCTGTCGGGCTCACAGCGCGGCGGTGGGGGCACCCCGCTGTGACCGCCGCCGGGTGGCTCTTTCTCGTGGGCGCCGTCCTGTTCGCCGGAAGCCTCTACGCCCTGGTGCTGACCGACACGCCTGTGCTAGGCGCCGTGACGCCGCTCGGCGGTGTTGCCTTCATTGCCGGATGGCTGTGCCTAGCCTTGGGCGTGTGGCGCACGCATCGCTGAACGCCGCTCAGCTTTCCTCTTCGAAGAGGATCATGAAGCTGGGGGCGAGGTCATGCTCCCGGGCAAGGCCGAGCAGGGCATCGGCTGCTGTATCGGGGGTTTCGAAGGTGCCGTATTCCTGCCCATCCACAGCCAGCGCGTAGTCGATCTCCCCGTCTTCATCGGCGTCGAGGTCTTCCCATTCGATGGCCTCCTCAATGAGGAAGGTGTCGCGCTCGGGGTCGTAGGAGGCGAGGTAGCGCTCGCGTACGCTCTCCTTGTCGATGAGGCTCACGTTGCCGAGGGCGCCGTACTCGGCATCGTAGAAGAGCGTCTCAATGAGCAAGTGGCGGGCGAACTGGTCGCTGTTGAACGGCATGGGCGTGCGGGCGAACGAGAGGGTTAGGAGGTAAGAGCGTACGGCC
>JABDIZ010000364.1 GCA_013003465.1 Rhodothermaceae bacterium | reverse complement strand
ATGGACCGACCATCCGCTGGCGGCCCCTCAGCCAAGCACCTGGAGGCGGACGAATTGTAGGGAGGAACCGAAACGCATGTGCTGCGGCATGGCGGGATCTGCCAGAAAACGGCGATAGGTGGGTAGTGCGAGAAGCCTGCGAGAGCGGGATTCTTCCTAAACACGCTTACTCGACCCTCTACGGGAGGCCTCCTCATGAACACGTCCCTACGCCCTCACGTCGCGCGGCTCGCCTGCATGCTGCTCCTGGCTGTAGCGCCCCTGCCCTTCGCCGGTTGCGACAGCAACGAGGCAAACACCCCGCCGCCACCCGGGCCCACGCCCGGCCCCTCCTTCCCTTCGCCTGAGACGCTCACGGCTACCCTCGTCCCTTCAGACCTGCTCCGCGATGTCGTCAACGAGAACTGCCAGTCGTTCGCTGAGGTAGATCCTACCACGCTGCTCTTCCACGTTCCCCTCTCCGACGCCGTGCAGGGAGCCTGCTCGCCTATGCACGAGCTGACCGCCCCAGGCGGCCAACAGCTTACCGCCGGAGACTGGATCCAGGCCGAGGGCGAGGTTGCCATCTCGTGCATGGACGGAGGCACGCAGTATGACTTTCACTTCGAGGGCTTGATCCCGGGCGGGGTCTACACGATCTGGCACTTCCCTGCCACCGGCGGTGGGGCGCTGGCCTCGCATCCCGGCAACATCCACAACGAGTTTACGGCCGAATCCTCAGGCGCGGCGGACTTCTCGGTCGTCGGGACAGCAGGCGCGATGACACTCTTTGGCACTGTAGCGGCCTGCAACCTGCCCGTCCCGCCCCGCTCCGCTGTGGGCGATCTCGGGGGCGAACTCTTCGTCCTCCTCTACCACAAGGACAATCGGAGTTGGGGCAACAGTCCTGGACCAGAGGATCAGTCCGCCGGGCACCTGGTTTTTATGGGCCGCTGATGGACACCAGTCGTCCGGCCTAGCCGAGTACCTGGAGACGGGCGAACTTGAGCTTGAGCTTCTTCTGCCCCACGTCCTTGAAGAAAACCGTGGCGGTCGTCCGGTCGCCCGTGCCTTCGAGGGCAATCACCTTGCCCGAGCCGAACGACGGGTGCTGCACGCGCACGCCAGGCACAATGGCTACCTCGCCCTCATCGTAGACGATCTGCCGCTCGTCGTCCCCTGTGCTGCGCCGCGAGGGTTTAGGCGCGTCCGGGCGGAGCGACTGGCGGTAGTAGTGTGGGTCGATCTGCGCATAGTCGGCCGTCCGTCTTGTGCGCGAACCCGAGGTCGAGCGAGCCTGCGTGAAGCCGTCGCCGTCGTCGAGGGAGAAGCGGCCTGTCTTGGCCTGGAAGGCGCGGCCCGACTCGGTGCGGATCACGTCCTCGGCCTGCACCTCGTCGAGGAAGCGGCTGCGGATGGCGCCCTGGCTCTCGCCGTAGCGGTAGCGGCTCCGCGCGAAACTGAGGAAGAGCAACTCCTCGGCCCGCGTCACGCCGACGTAGAACAGCCGCCGTTCCTCCTCCAACTCCTTCGGGTCCTGCGCCGCCATCGAGAGCGGGAACAGTCCTTCTTCCAACCCGGCCACAAAGACGACCTTGAACTCCAGGCCCTTCGAGGCGTGGAGCGTCATCAGCGTGACGCGGTTGTCGTCGGCCTGCAGGTTGTCCACGTCGGCGACGAGGGAGACTTCCTGGAGGAACGCGGAGAGCGTCGCATTCTCCCCGCTCTGGGCGAACTCGGCGACGGCGTTGAGCAGTTCGTGGATGTTTTCGAGTCGGACAAGCGCCTCGGGCGTGTTCTCGTCGCGGAGGGCTTGCATCAAGTTGGACGCCTGAATCAGTTCCCGCGCCAGTTCGTCGGCGGGCGTGGTTTCGACCTTGGCCGCGTGCCGCGCGATCATGAACGTAAAGCCTTCGACCGCCTTCGCCGCCCGGCTCGACAGACCCGCCTCTTCAGGCTGCTGGGCGGCCTGCCAGAGTGAGAGGCCGGTCGCGTTGGCGTAGCTGCGCAGCGTCTCCATCGTCTTGGCGCCGATGCCGCGCGTGGGCGTGTTGATGGCGCGCACCAGGCTGGCCTCGTCCTGCGGGTTCACCACAAGGCGGAGGTAGGCGAGCGCGTCCTTGATCTCCCGCCGTTGGTAAAACGACGTACCGCCAACAATCCGATACGGGATGCCGCCGCGCCGCAGCGCCTCTTCGAGCGAGCGGCTCTGCGCGTTCGTGCGGTAGAGCACCGCGAAGTCGCGGTTGCCGAGGCCGTAGCGGATCTGGAGGTCGCGGATGGTCCGCTCGATCTTCTGGGCCTCGTCGCGCTCCGAGAGCGCCTCCAGCAGCACGACGTGGTCGCCCTCGGCGTTGTCGGTCCAGAGGTCTTTGTCGAGTTGCCCGGTGTTGTTCTTGATGATGGCGTCGGCCAGCTTCAGGATTTTCTGCGTGGAGCGATAGTTCTGCTCCAGGCGGATCGTCTTGGCCTCGGGGTAGTCCTTCTGGAACGAGAGGATGTTCTGGATGTCGGCGCCGCGGAAGGCGTAGATCGACTGCGCGTCGTCGCCCACGACGCTGAGGTTCTGGTGCTTGGCGGCGAGCATCTTGGCGAGGAGGTACTGCGCGCGGTTGGTGTCCTGGTACTCGTCGATGTGGAGGTACTTCCAGCGTTGCTGGTACTGCGCGAGCACGTCCGGGTGCTGCTCGAAGAGGCGGATGGGCCACGCGAGCAGGTCGTCGAAGTCCATCGCGTTGGCGCGGCGCAGCGCCTCAACGTACGGCCCGTAGAGCTTGGCGACGGCCTCCTCGAACGGATCGGCGGCGAGGCGCAGGTATTCCTGCGGCGTCACCATCTGGTTCTTGGCGCCCGAGATGCGGCTGCGGACGGCGCGCGGCGTGATCTTCTTGGGATCGACGCCGTAGCGCCCCATCAGGTTTTTGAGGAGGCGCTCGGTGTCGTCCGTGTCGTAGATCGAGAAGTCCTTGGTGAAGCCGATATGCTCGGCCTCGCGGCGCAACAGGCGCGCGAAGATGGAGTGGAACGTCCCCATCCAGAGCCCCTTCGCCTGTTCGGCTCCGACGAGCTTGACGATCCGCTCGCGCATCTCGCGCGCGGCCTTGTTGGTGAAGGTGAGTGCGAGGATCTGGCTCGGCCACGCCTTCTTGGCCGCGAGGAGGTAGGCGATGCGGTGCGTGAGCGTCCGCGTCTTGCCGCTCCCTGGCCCGGCCACGATCATGACCGGCCCCTCGGTGGTGCGCGCCGCCTCAGCCTGGGCCTCGTTGAGCCCGGCGATCAGCGCCTCCGCCTCATTCATATCGGCCTGCGAGGGCTCGGCTACGGTGTTGGGATCGTCGGGTTGGAGGGCAAACGTGCGAGCCATGCGTGCGGGTGTCCGGGGTTCGCTCCCAACATAACCCGGAACCGCCGCCGCCGACGGTGAAGGTTCACGCCGGGGGCGCACCGGGCTGGGCATGGGTGGCGGAGGTTACATCCGTTCAAGACGGAATACTGAGGCGGCGTTACGTTGCTCCGCGCACCGCTTCACCCTTCACCGATCTCCGCTCATGCTCGTTCGCATACTCGCCCCGGCCGCCCTCGTCGCCGCCCTCCTCGCTCCTCCCGCGCTGGGGCAAGCCTCCCTCGCCCCCTCCCCGCCCGATTCGTCCTATCTCTATACCCCCGAAGGGCAGATCCTCCAGCAGTTTCTCGACGCCTACAATACCGGTGACCGGAGCGCCCTGGAACGCTTCGCAGCCACGCACTACACCGGCGACTACCTGGCTAATTACGGGGGTCCCCAGGGGCGTGCCGATCACTGGCTCAACAAGTTCAGCCAGCTCGGCCCCCTCCGCTTCCACACCACGGGCGCGTTCATGGGACGCCCAGTCGCCTGGCTCCTTGGAACGGTCTCGCAGGGCTGGCTCGGCCAGATCCTCCTGCTCACCGACGAGCCCGCCCCACGGGTGCGCGGCCACATGTCCCTCGTCGGCTCCGGCCCCCCTGGGGTTCGTTCCCTCCCTGAGCCTCTCGATCCCCCTTCGCTTCCAGGCTACCTGGACGCCTACCTCACCCGACTCGCTAGCCACGACCTCTTCGCTGGCACCGTGCTCGTAGCGAAGGACGGAAGGACGGTCTTCGAGCGGTCCGTTGGGCATGCAAACCTCGGCCACGACATCCCCAACCATCTCGATACGCGCTTCGCCCTGGCCTCCCTCGGTAAGCTATTCACGGCCGTCGGCGTGCTTAGGCTCGCAGACGAGGGGGCGCTCACGCTGGATGACCCCCTCGCGCGGTTCATACCCGAGTATCCCGAGCACATCGGCCGACAGGTCACCATCCGCCACCTCCTCACGCATACCTCGGGTATTGAGCTCGACGAGATCGAGGCGTTCGAGCAGGCGAAGGATGCCGCTGCCTCGCTTGACGAGCTGCTCCATGCCCACCTCACCTTCCTCGATAGCCTGGAAAACGTCGAAGCTTTCGCCCCATTGGATCACTTCGATTACTCGAACGAGGGCTACGATCTGCTCGGCTTGGTCGTCGAGCGGGCGAGTGGCATGCCCTACGAGGCCTACATCCGCGAGGGCGTCTTCGCGCCGGCCGGCATGTACGCATCGGGCCTACTCTCTGAGCCTTTCATCCCCCACCTCGCGCTGGGGTACTACAGCGGGCTCGGTCGGGACGGCACGCCCAAAGCGGGCGTACCCGTGGAGTTCCAGCATAGGCAGGCTTTCCCTCACCCCTCTGGCGGACACTACTCCACTGCGGGCGACCTGCTCCGCTTCGTCAACGCGCTGGTGCGGCACGAGTTGCTTCAGGAACCAACGGCAGCTCGGTCGCTCGCTCGGCAGGTGGTAGTAGGCGAGGAACCGGGCCGGGCGAGCTACTACGGCTTGGGCTTCGAAATCCACGAGGAAGCAGGGCTGACTTCGTTCGGCCACGATGGGGCCTACAGCGGCATCAGTACCGCCCTGTCGGTCTACCCCGAGGTGGGGTACACTGTCATTGTGCTGTCGAACTATAGCTTCGTAGCCAAGACGGTGGCCCGGCACCTTCGTGAAGTGATCGCCTCCCTCTAGCTGCTCACTGAGAAGCGTGCTGCTGGGCCTCCCCTCCTCCGTTATAGCCTACAAGCCAGGAGCGTGGCGCGCAAAGATGGCCTCCGTGTCTACGCCTGCTGGCAGCGTACCGAACTGAGTACCGCCCTGTCCCAAATGCGTGGCGCAGCGCGACATCAGCCTGCCCGAGTCGGAGCGCAAGCGGCAATGGCTGGAGCGGAGCCTGAAGCTGGGCCGCATGCTCTGACGAGTCGGTGAACGCGCCGCATGGGAGGTCCCGCGTATCTTCGCGCGGCCCGGTCACACGGCGGGCCATTCTCCCACCCACCGTTGACCGATGGACGCCACCACTCTTCTGCGCGGGCTGCTCGGGCTCGTCTTCATCGTCGGCCTAGCCGTTGTGCTCTCCTCGAACCGCCGCGCCATCAACTGGCGGACCGTCGGGTTCGGGTTGCTCCTGCAACTCATCTTCGCGGTCTTCATCCTCAAGGGCGAGGACATGGCCGCGACGTTTGCGCCGCTCGGCTGGCCGAAGCTGGGGTTCGCGGCGGTGGCCGGGCTGTTCGTGGAGTTTCTCGCCGCCGTCGAAGTGGGCTCGTCGTTCATCTTCGGCAGCCTCGGGCTGGGTCCGGCCACGGAGGGCTCGCTGGGCTTCTTCTTCTTCTCGCAGGTGCTCCCAACCGTGATCGTGTTCGCCTCGCTGATGGCGATCCTGTACTACCTCGGGATCATGCAGTGGATCGTGCGCGGCATGGCCTACGTCGTGCGGCGCGCACTGGGTACGAGCGGGCCGGAGTCGCTGAGCGTGAGCGCCAACATCTTCGTCGGGCAGACCGAGGCCCCGCTCGTCATCAAGCCCTACATCGCCACCCTCACACGGAGCGAGTTGATGGCCGTCATGACCGGCGGCATGGCGACGATTGCGGGCGGTGTGCTGGCTAGCTACGTCGCGTTCTTGGGCGAGCGATACGCCGCCGTGGCGGGTGTGGCTGTCGAAGTGGGGCAGCAACTCTTCGCCGAGCAACTGCTGGGTGCGAGCGTGATGGCCGCGCCCGCAGCGCTCGTCCTCGCCAAAATCCTTATTCCCGAGACGAGCCCCGTATCGAAAGACGCTGCCATTCCCTCGACGGATGCGGGCGAGGCCACCCTTCCCTCCACCGCCAGCGACGAGGCCCTGGAAGCGGTCGAGCACGCGCTGGAGGACGAAGGGCCTAAGAACGTGATCGACGCCGCCGCGACAGGCGCCGCCGACGGCCTCAAGCTTGCGCTCAACATCGGCGCGATGCTGATCGCGTTCCTCGCCCTCATTGCCATCCTCAACGGCATCCTCGGCTGGGGGTCCGGGCTGTTCGGCTTCACGACCTCGCTGGAGGCCATCCTCGGATTCATCCTCGCGCCCGTCGCGTGGCTCGTAGGCGTGCCTACGGTCGATATCAGCGCCTTCGGATCGCTGCTCGGTACCAAGGTGATTGCCAACGAGTTCGTCGCCTACACGCAACTCGCCGACGCGCTCGCTGCCGACGCACTCCAGCCCAAAACCATCATCATGGCGACGTTCGCGCTGTGCGGCTTCGCCAACCTCTCCTCCATCGGCATCCAGATCGGCGGCATCGGGCCGCTCGCCCCGAACCGCATGGGCGAGATCGCCGAGTTGGGATTGCGGGCCGTCCTCGCGGGCACGCTCGCCAACCTGATGACGGCCACCATCGCAGGCGTGCTGCTGGGCTGAGGCAATGCCCGAGGCCGCCCTTCTTGCCGTCGATCTCGGTCTGCGGACCGGCTTCGCCTTTTACGGTCGCGATGGGCGCCTGCTCCGCTACCGCTCGCAGAACATCGGCTCGCGAGCGCGGCTGACCCGGGCGGCCCCGGCGATCCTGCGCGAGCATCCCACGCTCGAGCGCCTCGTCCTCGAAGGCGGCGGCGACTTCGCCGAGGTGTGGCGCCGCGCAGGCGAGCGGCGTGGCCTCGCTGTCACCATCGTAGACGCCCAGCGGTGGCGCGAGGCCCTCCTGCTCCCGCGCGAGCAGCGCAACGGCGCGAACGCCAAGCAGCATGCTGACACCCTCGCTCGGGCCGTGATCGCGTGGAGTGGGGCGCCCGCACCGAAAGGAGCCCTGCGCCACGATGCCGCCGAAGCCATCGGGGTCGGCCTCTGGGGCGTACTTCAAGCAGGCTGGCTCCCAGCCCTACCGGACGAACTCCGCCGCTAGTGAGCGCTGCAAGCTGCTTCGGTTCCGCCACGCATGCGAGGGCAAATGCCAAGTGCCAAAGAGCAAATGCCTCTCGCTCAATACGTGATGGTCAGCCGCGTCCACGAGGGTACGTTGCGGCCACCCTGGCTGCCCGTAACAACCCACGGCATGGTCCACTCCAGCTTGGTAGCGGCCCGCATAGCAAGGGCATCGAGCGTGGGATGGACGCCTTCGATCTTCTCGATGGCGAAGGGATTACCTCCTTCATCCACGCGGATCTGCAACACCACCTGCCCGCCGACGCCCGCGTTGCGGAGGCTGTCGGGGTACATCTGCTCCAGCGGGGGATCGGGCTTGACGAGCGCCTGCCGGTAGTATCGCGCCATTTCCGTGTTGACGGCCGTGACGAGCGCCTCGCGCTCCGCTGTCCGGTCGCCCGCATCGGGTGCTCCGGCCTCGACGATGGGCAGGCCGTGGACCGCAAAGAGCGAGTCCAGGACCTCTGGGTTGCTGCGGTAGAGCCCGATGATGCGGTTCTGTACGCTCGAGGCGAGGTCCACGTCCTCGTGAATCTGCACGCCCATGTCTTCGAGCGTCTCCAGACTGCGGAAGGAGCCCGTCGTATCGGCATCCGAGCGCCACCAGCGATCCGTGCCGTCGCCCGTCCAGCCTGCGGGCGGCCCGACCTCCGAGCCTCCACAGGCAGCAAGCGTTACCAGGCAAACGGCAGCGGCAAAAAAGCGGACGAGGCGCATCGGATCGGAGCAGCGTGAACGGATCCGACAAACTACGCACACACGCGCACTACCCTTCGGGCTTCGTCTCGGGCTCCACCTCCTCAGCGAGGCGCACGAAGTAGCGGCGGCGGTCCATCGCCACCACGCGCACGCGGCTCCCCGCTGCAATGAACGCCCCTTCCGTGACCACCTCGACCCGACTCCCGCCGAGATCGGCGACACCCGTCGGGCGCAATGGTGTCAGGGCCACGCCCGTCTGACCGAGCACACGGGAACGGGTCTCGTGCTCCGCCGCCTCTACGAGCGTGTCACGGCGCAAGTCGTCGGCCAGGATGAAGCGGTCCCAGGCGCCCGAGCGCCAGAGGTAAGTAAACAGCAGGCCGCCTCCCCCAATCGCGCCCATGAGGGCCATGACGCCGCCGAGCGTCCCCGCCATGATGAAGGCGTACACCACCCCGCCCCCGGCCACGAGGAGACCTAACACACCCACCACATTGAACCCCGGCACGATGTAGACCTCAGCTGCCAGAAGCGCGAGGCCGACGAGAATGAGGGCGATGGGAACCAGGATCGTCACCGGAGGGAGAGGCGTTGTGCGGGGTACAGGTTACGAGTTTCCGGGTGAAGGTTGCAGACGGGGTTTGGGCCTCCTTTTCCTTCTCACGCAACCGGTCGGACTTCCACCCGGCTCCCGCTCACCCCGACCACCTCGATGGGCGTCCCGGCCGGGATAAACGTGCCCTGCGCAATCACGTCCACGCGCCGGTCGCTGATCGCAGCGGTGCCCGAGGGGCGCAGGGCCGTCACCGTCGTACCGGTCTGGCCCATCAGGGTCGTATCGGTATCAGCCGAGGTGTAACCCTCCGCACTCGCGAGTTCCGGCACCAGGATGAGGCGACTGAAGCGCTCGGATCGCGGCAGGTAACGGCTGAGCGAAGCCGCCAGCACGATGAGCAGCACAAACGTGGTGGCGAGCGTGATGGACGCACGGGCGAGTTGGGCACCGGTCGGGAAATCGAGGCCCACATTGGGAATCAGTGCCGCCAGCAGCGAACCCACGACGAGTAGCACCCCCGTGATGCCCGCCACGCCAAAGCCCGGCGTCACAAACACCTCGACCATCAGCAGGATGATGCCGATGGCGAACAGCAAGATCTCCCAGCTCTGCACGAGCCCGAGCATGTAGTGTGGCGCGAAGAACAGCGCGGCCCCGACCACGGCCATCAGGCCGGGGAAACCCACACCCGGCGTCTGCAACTCGAAGTAGAGCCCACCCATCATCATCAGCATGAGGATGGAGGCGAGCACCGGCGAGCCGAGGAAGCGCAGCACGCGCTCGACGCTGGAGGCCGCGTGTGCCACCTGCGTCCGCTCTGCCACGCCCAGGTCCGCGAGCAGTTCATCGCTGGAGGACGCCAGCGCCTCGGCCACGCCGAGATCCAGCGCTTCGTTGGCGGAGAGCGAGAGCAACTGTCCGGCCTCCACCACACCGGGCACCGCCAGCGTCTCGTCCACCATGGCCTCGGCGATGCGCGGGTCGCGGCCGTTGGCCTCGGCGGTGGCGCGCATGAGGCTGCGCATGTAGCTCTGCACCTTCTCGGAAGCATACTCGCCCGTCATGTCCACGGCCGTTGCGGCGCCCATCGAGCCGCCCGGCGCCATCACGATGGTATCGGCGGCGTAGGAGATCAGCGCGCCTGCACTCGCCGCGTTCTTGTTGATGAACGCGATCGTAGGCATGGGCACATCGAGGATGGCCGTGCGGATGGCGTCGGCAGCATCCACCAGGCCGCCGAACGTGTCCACCTCGAAGAGAATGAGCGCGGCGTCGGCCTCGATGGCATCGGCCACGGCGCGGTCCACGTAGCGCGCCAGCGCATTGTCGATCATCCCGTCGATGGGGACACGGTAGACGGGGCCCTCGCCGAGATCGCCTACAGCGATGCGAAGCGGAGCGTCCTGTGCCGTCGCCGCGAATGGCACGAGCACAGCAAGGAGGACCAGACGAAGGAAAGTGACCATAACCGGCTGAAGAGGTACGGTCTCTAGGTACGACCAGCCGCGTGCCGAAGATTCAGGAGATGCTTGAAGCTTTGCCAAGCTACAATCCCGGCGTGGCAAAACCCATAGCCTCAAGCGTTATGCGCCAAGCACGCGCTACGGCTCGATGATGATCGGCGCCCCCACATGCACGAGGTCCCACAACTCGTCCATATGGACGTTGCGGAGGGCGATGCACCCGCGCGTCCACGCCCGCTGCCGCCCGGAGCCCTGTCCGTGAATCTCGATGAGGCCGCCGAGGGCCGTCCCCATCGGCGGCACCTCGAAGTTGCGCTCGGCGCGCGCAATGGCCTCGTACTGGGCTTCGGAGATGAGTCCCTGGCGGAGGCCGCGCCGGGCATGGGCACGATTGGGATAGCTGATGAGCAGGGCACGGTAATACCGCGAGTTGGGATTGTGGCGGGCGATGAAAAACTCGCCCTCGGGAATACGGTACTCATCGAGGACACCGCGCCGCGAACGTCGTTCCTTGTCCTCGTCGCTGGCCGAGACATCGACCGGGAAGGTGCGGATCAGCTCTGCCCCGCGATAGACGTAGAGTTCGCGGTCGCTCTTGTCCACGCGGATCCAGATGTTGGAGAGGTGCGCCGACCACACGTACCCGCGCCGGTTGTTGCGCTCGATCAGGCTCCAGTCGCCTTCCTCAGCCAGCACACGGACACCCTCGCGCAGATCCAGCCGCGCCGAAGACCGACTCGATGCATCGGGCTCCGCGTACACACGCGCCCCCGCTTCGACGACGTAGAAGACCGGCGCTTCGGCCGGATCGGCCGGACGCTCGAACGCCGACCGTTCGCCGCCGCCGGGCTGAACCGAGGCGGCGCGGCCTTGCGCGCGCGCCGGAGCGACCAGGCATGCGACCATGAGCAGAGCAATGAAGAGGCGGGGCTTCATCTCAATCCAGTAGAGCAGGGCGAAAATAGGGGGCTGTGTGAGGGATCCGCAACCGACGTGCCGTACGAAGCCCTCCATGAACCGGCGCGGTTCCGGCGGCGGCATTTGTTAGGACGTCGCGGCCTGCTGCTCGTTGTGCTGCACGCACCGACGGTAGGCTTCCAGGACACCCCTCAGGGTCGCTCCGTCCGTTACGAGATCGGCGGCCTCGCGTGCCACATCCTCTGCGTTTTTCGGCGCAAAACCGAGCCCGACGCCTTCTATCGCTTCCACATCCCCGGTCGTATCGCCGATGAAGGCGAGGTTGCGGAGCGTGAGGCCCGAAGCCTCGGCGACCCACTCCAGCGCACGCCGTTTGGTGAGCGCCGAAGGCACCACATCAATCGACACCGGCGTGTGATACACATGGAGATCCGGGAATTGTGCCGTTACGAATTCGCGCACCACCGGAAGAACCTGCTCCACCACATACGGGATCGGATGGACGATCCCAGCCTGCGCACGCTTTCCGTAATCCAACGAGAAGCGCTCGTCCTGCGGAAAAATCGAGGCGAGGCAGAAGGCCCGCACGGCGTTGAGTTCGTGCTCCACGGCAGGCGTGAGGGCCGGATTCCAGCGGATGCGCGCCGACGGGAGATCAAACCATCCCCCGCCGCTCTCGAAGAGCACCGGCGCCTTCAGGTCCAGCGCTTGCGCGATGGCCTCGGCGTAGGCGTACGACCGCCCAGAGCAGACCCCGATTCGTGGCCACGTCGGTTCTGCTTCCGCGCGGGCCGCCCAGGCCCGAAGTTGGGCGAAACCTTCGAGGTCGAAGGGCTGGTACGGCTCAGAGAGGCAACCGTCGATGTCGGTGAAGAAGAGCGTGATCAAAGTGGAGCGTGGGCAGCTAGCGGCGAACATCGAGCAGAATGCCAACGGGGTAGAGGTCAGGACGCTCGGACCCGGCGAGCGTGATCGCCCCATCCGTCACCGGGACGTACACGT
>JABDIZ010000293.1 GCA_013003465.1 Rhodothermaceae bacterium | reverse complement strand
GTATTACGATCACCTCTTTTTCCTCTTGCGCCTGACAGTGGCCGGGCTTCTGCTCGGCTTCCTGGTCTATCTGCTCGGCATTCCGATACGACGAGGGCTGGGGGTGCTGCCGAATTCGCAGAGCCGCTTCCGCGACAAGGTGCTCACGCGCTTCCTGATCGTCGGGATTGCCAGTGTGGCCTTGACGGGCGTGATCGGGCGGCAGGTGATTGTGGAGCAGAACCGACAGTCGGTGCGCGATGTGCTCCAACAGCGGTTGCAGCGGGCCGAGACCGAGATCACTACCGAGGTGGGGACTGGGATCTCTGTCGCCACGCTGCTGAAGGAGATCCGGGCCGATCAACTCAGCGCGCAGTTGGGCGTGGACCTCCACGTATTTCTCGGCCCCCGCCTCATCTCCACGAGTCGCCCGCAACTCGTGCGCCAGCGCCTGATCGCGCCCCGGTTGCCTGCGGAGGTCTATCGGACGCTGTTCGTAGCGAATCAGCGCTACGCCTTCGACCGCGAGCAGATCGGCTCGTTCGGCTACACGACGGGCTACCAGGCCATCATTGACGAGGCAGGGCGTCCCATCGGCGCCATCGCGGTGCCGACCTTGCCTGAGCAGGCCGCCATCGAAGCCGAGCAGGCCCGCATGATTGCCTACCTCTTCGGCGCGCTGCTCGTGCTGCTGGTGGGCATTTTCGTGACCACGGCGTTGTTGGCCAACCAACTCACACGGCCGCTCCGGCGCTTGCGCGCGGGGCTCCAGGCTGTCGGGGCGGGGCAGGTGCACGAGCCCATTCCCATCGAGACGCACGACGAGATGGGCGCCCTGGCGGAGACGTTCAATCGGATGCAGGCGCAACTCGCCGAGAGTCAGCAGAAGCTGGCGCAGCAGGAGCGCGAACTCGCCTGGCGCGAGATGGCCCGGCAGGTGGCGCATGAGATCAAGAACCCGCTCACGCCGATGAAGCTGAGCGTGCAGCAGTTGCGTCGGAGCTACCGCGCGCCCGGCGAAGACGCCACACCGCAGGAACGCAAATTCGCCGGTGCTCTGGAGCGGATCAGCACCACGCTGATCGAGCAAATCGACGCGCTCAACCGCATCGCTGGGGAGTTTTCGGCCTTTGCACGGCTTCCTCGCCGGAGCCCGGAGTTGCTCGAACTCAGTGCCGTGGTGCGCGAAGCCGCCGCCCTGTTCGAGGACGAGGCCGGGGCCGGAGGCGCCTTGCCGGTCGAGTTGCGCCTGGAGCTCGCCGCGACGCCGTTGTTGGTCGAGGCCGATCACGAAGAACTGCGGCGGGCGTTTATCAACCTGTTCAAGAATGCCCTCCAGGCCATGCCGGACGAGCGGCGCGGGCACATCACCGCCCGCACGTGGCGCACGAACGATGGGTGCGCCTATGCCATGGTGGAGGACACCGGCCTAGGGATCCCCGAGGAGATCCAGGAGAACATCTTCCAGCCCAACTTCTCGACCAAGACGAGCGGGATGGGCCTGGGGCTCGCCATCACGCAGAAAGCCATCGAGGCCAGCGGCGGCACCATCGGCTTCGTGACGACCGAGGGCGAGGGCACAGCCTTCACCATCCGCCTGCCGCTGATGGAAAACGGAGCGTCTCCATCATCTTCGTAAGGAGAGGGCGCACCGACGTGAAGCACAGCCGTACCTTCCGCCGGTCACTCCTTTCTCGCCGCCACCCATGCGTACCATCGTCGTCGGGGCCGGAGACGTCGGCTACGACGTAGCCCGGATGCTCTCCCTCCAGGGCCACGATGTGACCGTCATCGACCCCGACCCGGCGAAGGTCGAGCACGTGCAGGAGACGCTCGATGTGATGGTCATCCAAGGATCGGGCACGAGTGTAGAGACGCTCAAGCAGGCGCGCATCCTCGACGCTGACCTGCTCGTGGCTGTGACCGACGTGGACGAGGTAAACATCATCGCCTCAATGCTGGCCGAGCGTGTCGGCAAGTCGGCCGAAGACACGATCACCATCGCGCGGGTTCGCTCGGGCGAGTTCACGGGTGCCGACGCCGTAC
>JABDIZ010000270.1 GCA_013003465.1 Rhodothermaceae bacterium | reverse complement strand
CTCATGGAGGGCATGGAGGCCAAGATGTTCTTCACCTTCTTCGGCCTGGAAGCCCTCCGCAAGGAACGCCAGGACCACCTCCACACGGCCACCGTCGGCAACCCCGCGTTCATGACCAAGATGCCGACGATGATCGGCGGGCTGCCGGGCTTCGAGGCCCTCGCCTCGACCATGATGCGCCGCGAGATGGAGAAGCTGGACATCCCTCCCGTCTCCGAGTTCATGGAGATGATCGTGGCTGGCGGCGGCGAGATCTATGCCTGCAAGCTGGCTACCGACATGTTCAAGCTCGACGAGGAGGACTTCATCGACGACCTCGCGGGTATCCTCACCGTCGGGGATATGTACGCGCTGGCCGAGGGCGAAGGTACACAGATAATCTTCGTCTGAGTGCCGGTCCTTTCGCGCTTGCCGCGTGCATCCGGCATGACCTGAATGATCCCCCAGGCATGACGGCTTCTGCGCCCGGTCTCCTTCGGGAGGCCGGGCGCGTTGTTCGCGGCCCTACTGCGCGCGGGCCAGCGGGTGCGCCAGCGCAACGTGCGCGGCGGCGGCTAGTTCGGCCACGTAGGTACCGTCCTCCGTACGCTTCTCGATGGCGTTGCCCACGACGATGAACCCGGCGCCCGCTTCGACGCGCGAGGCCACGGCCTCCGGCGTCTCGATTCCGCCGCCCACGACGAGCGGAATCTCGCAGGTCTGCGTGATGGCCGCGATCATCTCGTGCGAGACCGACTGCTACGCGCCAGATCCGGCGTCGGTGAAGAGCAGCTTCATCCCCATCATCTCGGCCGCGAGGCCCGTGGCGGCAGCGACCTCCGGCTTGTGGCGCGGGAGCGGCAGCGAGCCGCTCATGTACTGCGCCGTCGTGATGTGCCCGCTCTCGATGAGCATGTAGCCTGTCGGGATGGGCTCCAGGCCGAGGCGCTTGATCATGGGCGCGGCGTGCACGTGCTGCCCGATCAGGTGCTCCGGGTTGCGCCCGCTCACCACCGAGAGGTAGAGGACGGCGTCGCAGGCAGGCGAGAGTTGGTTGAGCGTGCCGGGAAAGGCGACGATGGGCAGGTCCGTCGCCAGCTTGAGGCGCCCCACGAAACGGTCCACCTCGCTCTGGTGCATCAGGCTCCCGCCGATGAAGAAGGCGTCCACCCCGGCGGCCGTGCAGCGCTCGGCGAACGCAGGCGCCTCGCGCTCGGTCAGCTTGTCCGGGTCGATCAGGACGATGAACCCGGCCCCCCGCTCGTGCCGGATGGCGAGCAGGTGGTCGTAGACGGAGTGGGAATTCGTGCGGGCCACAGGCAAAATGTGGAGCGAGAGGAAGGGCGCAGCAAGGTACCCGCCCATCCGGCGGGATTCAACAAGAAGGCAACCTTCTGCTGCGTCCTCCTTCCTCCTTCGTCATCCTGAGCGAGTGCAGCGAGTCGAAGGATCTACCCCCGACGGGCCGGAAGCCGGTTCGGGACTCGATCCTTCGACTCCGCCTCTACGAGGCTCCGCTCAGGATGACAGCCCGGTTACTTGTTCAGCACCACGCGCTGGGAAGCGCTGACGCCTTCACCGACGGCACGGTAGATGTAGAGCCCACTCGGCAGGTTGTCGGCCTCGATGGTGAGGACGCGGCGCTCGCCTGCGGCCATCGGCCCTTCGTAGAGCACCTGCACCTGGCGACCGAGCGCGTCGAAGAGCGCAACGGAGACGTGCTGCGCCTCGGCCACGCGGAGCGTGAAGTTGGCCGCGGGGCCGAAGGGGTTCGGGTAGGCGGCGGTCAGTTCGAAGCTTGCCACTTGCTCATCCGGTCCGTTGGCTTCGTTCGCAGTGGGCGTGGGCATCGTCACGCTGTAGCCCTGCGTGGTATAGTGCGTCACCATCATGGTCAGCTCGGCGTTGGTGTAGCCC
>JABDIZ010000265.1 GCA_013003465.1 Rhodothermaceae bacterium | reverse complement strand
CTCCAGCCTTGTAGTCAGTTGCCGCGATGTGAAAGCGACCATTCTGCGTGAGCGTGCCCGTCGGGAAAACGGCCGGCTGGTCTGCGGTCTTAGGGTCAGGGGCACCCTGCCTCCGCCGGACATCATGCCCTTCGTAGATCAAAACGGTGCCTTCCTCCTCAAAGCGATCATCGTAGGGGGCGTTGGGCCGCACTGAGGTAAGGATGACGGAGTGATCGCCACCTATGCCGAAGTTCATGCCTTGCTGGAGGCTTGTGCCTTCGCGCTGGCACATCTCGAAGTACGAGAGGATCTCGTTATCCACGTGCCGAGCCTGTCACAGTCGTTCTTTGCGCTCCAAGTATAGGGCGCGAAAGAGCATCACGGCGGCCTTCGCTGTCTGGTCCGTGAACCAGTAGTTGACGCCCGCGCCCACCGCAGCCCCGGCCACGGGGATCAGTTGCGCCAGCTTGCGCGCGGCCAGGCTCTTGGCGATCTCGCGCGGGACGTGCCCCATCTGCTCGCGGAACGTGCCCTGCGCGGCGCGGCCTTTGTAGCCCGAGCCGTGCGCGAACGCCGCCGCGGCCACGCTCAGCTCGCGGAGCGCATCGCTCTTGGCCTCGCGGCTCCCGCTCGCGGCCACGTTGAAAATCGCCATGACGAGCGGCTTGTACTCCGGCCCCTGCATCGGGAAGCCGTAGGCCGCGCCCACCTGTTGGATCAGCCGGAAGTTGAGCGTGAACAGGATCGGGATGTCGGCGGCGATGAAGAGCGCGCCGCCGAGGCCCGCGCCCCCGCCCGAGAGCGCCGCCATGATCGAGTTCTGCGACACGATGGACTGCGCGAGGGGGTCGAGCGCCTCCAGCGGCTTGTCGCGCAGGTCTTCGACGTCCTCCACGGCGAGGCCTTTCTCGTTCGCCTTCTCCAGCAGATCGTCGGCGGCGTAGGTCCATTCGCTGGCGTCGTTGAGCGTGCCGAGGACGCCATTGAGCGCGTCCGTGAGCGCGTCCACCAGGCTTTCGGGGACGAACTGGTCGAAGGCCCAGTCCACGGGCCGCATGACGAAGCCGAGGGCCTGCGCGAGAAGGGTGTCACCGGCGCCGCGTTCCCAGCGGTCGATTTCGCGCTGGGCCTGGCGTTCGTAGTCGTTGAGTCGCATGGGGAGCGTCCGTGGTCAGTCGTCCGAAGGGAAAGTCCTCGGACGGCAAGACTACGGACAAATACCCTGTCCGTGTTACGCAGTGCGTGCTTAGGCTCAGCGCAACACGGAATACGCAACCCTATTCCGTGATCTCGTACTTCTTGAGCAGCCGGTACATGGTGGCGCGTCCGATACCGAGTTCACCCGCGGCGCGGTCCACATTGCCTTCGCAGGCCTCGTAGGCATGCTCGACGGCCTGCCGCTTGAGGTCTTCGAGCGGCACGATGGCCTCTGGAGCGTGCGAGGCGGCGGCCTCCTCCGTGCTCCCCGAAGCCGACGCTTCGACCGAGACGAGTTCGGGCACGGCGGCCTCGGGCGCGCCGACCGGCCCGATGCCGTCGCCGCTGGGGCCGGGTTGCCCGGGGCTCGGTGCGGCGGCGCCTTTGCGCAGGCGCTCCGCCCACGGTGCTACGGCGCTCGGCCCGTCGAGCATCAGGTCCTTGACCTCGATCACGTCGCTGTCGGCGATCAGGATGGCCCGCTCGACGGCGTTTTTCAGTTCACGCACGTTGCCGGGCCACGCATACGTCGCGATGGCACGCGTGGCCTCAGCCGAGAACCGCTTGCCCTTGAATGTGGAATGCTCGGCGAGGTAGCGCTTGAGAAACTCGTGGGCGAGCACGAGCACGTCCTTGTCGCGGGCGCGGAGCGGCGGCAGCTGGACGGGGAACTGGAAGAGACGATAGTACAGGTCCTCGCGGAAGGTCCCGGCGCCTACCATCTGCATGATGTCCTTGTTGGTGGCCGAGATGACGCGGCACTGGAAGCGGATGGTCTCGTGGCCCCCGACGCGCGTGATCTCGCGGTTCTGGAGCGCGCGGAGCAGCTTGGCCTGGAGGCCGAGGTCGAGTTCGCCGATCTCGTCGAGAAAGATGGTCCCCCCGTCGGCCTGCTCGAATTTTCCGATGTGGCGGCTGTGCGCGCCCGTGAACGAACCCTTCTCGTGCCCGAAGAACTCGGACTCCATCAGCTCTTTCGGAATCGCGGCGCAGTTGACAACCACGAACGGGCCCGGGCCCTCTTCGCCCGAACGCGGCGCCGAGTTGAAGTGGATGGCGCGAGCGACGAGTTCCTTGCCCGTCCCGCTCTCGCCCTGGATCGCCACCGTCAGGTTGCCACGTAGCGTCTTCTGGATCAGTTGGTAGACCTCCTCCATCGCCGCGCTGTCGCCTACGATCTCGTCGAGGCCGTACTTCTGCGCCACTTCGCCCCGCAGGCTCTCGACCTCGCGCGCGAGCCTGATCCGCTCCTTGTAGCGCTTGAGCATGCTGTCGAGCTTGACGAGGTCGTCCTGCCCTTTCGTGATGTAGTCGTCCGCACCGCCGCGCATGCACTCGACGGCGACGTCGATGGTGCCCTGGGCTGAGATCATGATGATGGGCAGGTCGGGGCGCATCAGCTTGAGGCGCCGCAGCGTCTCCATCCCGCCGATGCCCGGCATCATGATGTCGAGGAAGATGAGGTCGGGCTCGTGCCCGTCCAGCCCATCGATGGCCTCCTCGCCGGAGGTAAACACCTGCACCTCGTGTTCCTTGTCTTTCTCGATCCGGTACGAGAGCAGGCGCGCGTAGTGCTTGTCGTCATCGACCACGAAGAAGCGATAGGTCATGGAGGGCGTCTTGGGCTGGGGCATGGGGACGGCGAGCGAAGGGCGGAGAGAGAGAGGCTGCCCTCCCCATCGGCCAGCTTCGCACCACGCCCTGCTCCGTCTCTATCACCGCCCTACTCTGCCACGCACGCTTCCCCGGACACTCCCCTGAATCCCGTTTTGAGACACCGCCGACGGCCTCAGATCAGCAACAGACCGAGGATTCCTACCGCGTAGCAGTAGAAGGCGAAATACTGCAACGACCGCCGCTGCACGAGAATCACCACCGCACGGATGGCAAGGATCCCCGAGGCGTACGCCACCGCCGTGCCTAACACGAGCGGCAACGCGTTGACCTCGGCCCCCACCTCCAACATGTCCTTGACCTTGAGCGCCGTCGCGCCGAGGACGACCGGGAGCAGCATCAGGAACGAGAAGTCGGCCGCTTCCTTGCGGTCCACGTTCTGGTAGATGGCCGTGCAGATCGTCGAGCCCGAGCGCGAGATGCCGGGGATCAAGGCCGCCGCCTGTGCGATGCCGATGACGAACGACTTGAGCGGCGAGAGCACGCCGTCGGGGTCCGGGCGCAGGCGGGTGAGCAGCAGCAACGTGCCCGTCACGAGAAGCGCGCCGCAGACGAGACGCGGGTCCGAGAAGGCCGCCTCCAGCGGCTCCTGGAAGAACACGAACGCGAGGCCCGTCGGGATCATCGTGACGAGGACGTAGAGGATAAGCCGCAGCGAGGGCACCGGGCCGCCGCTCGCCTCGGGCACATCGTAGGTCAGGTCGTCGCCGCGCGCCCGCTCGATCTTGCCGGGGCGGATGGCCTCGGCCCAGGCACCCGGCGACGCGAGCGCACCGAGGCCGTCGCGCAGGATGCGAACGATCCGCGACCAGTAGACGGTCAGGATAGAGAGCGTCGTGCCGAAGTGGACAAAGACCTCGAAGGTGATATCGGGCTCGTTGATGCCGAGCAGGTACTGCCCGAGCACGAGGTGCCCGGAGGACGAGATCGGGAGGAACTCGGCGAGGCCCTGCACGAGGCCGAGCACGATAGCTTCCCACCAGCTCATAGGGTGTGGGGGTGTGGGTGAATGGGGGTGGGAGAAGAGCGTCCCAGAGAGGCGGCGCAAGGTAGCACCCTCACGCCCATACCCCACCCTCCCACACTCAAGCCGAAGGCAACCCCGGCTCCACAAGCATCACGTCCTCGCGGTCGACGCGGACGAGCCCCGGCGGGCCGCCCTTGATCGGACGGACGTACTTGCGCTCCGTCACGATGACCGGCACAAGCGCCTGCGACTTGGCCTTGCTGAAGTGCGCCGCGATCCGCGCCGCCGTCTCCACGACCGGCTTCGGGACCGTAGCGGTCCGGCTCGGACGATGCACCACGACGTGCGAGCCCGCCACGCCGCGCGCATGTAGCCAGAGGTCATGCGGCCCCGCGTGCCGCGTCGTGAGCACCTGATTCCCTTTGGCGTTCTTGCCAACGCGCACCTCCCAGCCCTGCACCGCGAACCGCCGGTAGGGCAACGCGCCCTCGCCCGTCGCCTCGGGGCGAAGGAACGACGCGAGCGCTTGCTTCTCGTCGGCCAGAAACGTCTGGAGGGCGTCGTAGCGATCCACGGCGCGGAGCCGGGCGAGCAGTGCAGCGGCGGTCTCGGCCTCGGCATGGACCGCCTCCCATCGCGCCTCGGCATGGCGACGGGCTTCGCGCGTCTGCCGTGCTTTGGCGTAGTAGCGCTCCGCGTTCTCGATGGCGGACTGTGCCGGATCGAGCGGGATCGTAACAGGCGCACCGTCGCCTAGGATGTTGTTGAGGGTGATCGTTTCACGGCCCGGCCCGGCCTTCGTCGCCTGCGCCATGAGGAGGTGCCCCCACGCCTCGTAGCGGTCGGCACGGCTGGGCTGGCCGAGTTGGGCGAGCATGGCCTCGGCACTACGGGCACGCTTGCGGTGCGCCGCCTCCAGCGCAGCTTCGAGCGGACGGTACGCTCGCTGAAACCGCTGCTGTCCCAACTGGCGTCGCGCAAACACACGGAGCGCGGCATCCACCGTCTCGAACGGCTCTGCGCGCCAGCCTTCGGGCGGATCGGTACGGGGAACGAGGGCGAAGGCTTCGGCGATCTCGCCGCGCCAGTAGACAATCGGGCGTGGCTCCGCAAGATCGACAGTGAGCGCGCGCGCGGCCTCGAAGAGCCGGTGCTGCACGGCAGCATCCACATGCGGGGGTTCCGTCGGATCACGTTCGGCGCGACGGATGGCCTCGTCGGCAAGCGCCCGGTCGAAGAGCGGGATGGCCGCGGCGACGGCCTGGCTGAGCGTCTTGCGCTCCGGGCGCCAGCGGGCAGTGAACGCCTCCAACGTGTCGACTTCCGGAGCCGGGCGCGGCACGGGGGCAGGCTCTCCGGCCCAGTCGGCATCGCGCAGAAAGGCCGCGGCGACGGTGCCCCCGGCATCGACCAGGAAGACGTTCGGCCTCGGCCCGAAGAGTTGCACTTGGAGCGCGCGGCCGTCGGCGAAATCGAAAAAGACGAAGCGGTCGCGCTCGGCTGTGCGGACGCTCGTGATGGCCTGCCCGTGCGCCGATTCGAACACGGAAGCCGTATTGCGCCGCGCGCGGCCGTGGCCTTCAGTGCGAAAGAGGAGCGGCTGCGTGGGATCGCACCGCACCCGCACCGTCCACGCATTCTCGTCGGTGGCGAGCGCGAGGCTGAGTTCGCCCACGCTCTGCGTCCATGCGTCGGATAGGACGGCGCCGCGCAGGGAGGCGTCCCATTCAGCGGCGAGGGCGTGGAGCGTGAAGTAGGTCATCGCCCCAAGATCGCCTCCAACGCAGCGTTGCGCGCCCGGCCGCGAGTGAGACGGGCCAGACGTGCGGCCGTGGCTTCGCTACCGCCTCGAAGGCGCCTACCGCAGTACAGTACTGCGCTGCGTTTGTCGCACACCCTCTGCCCGTATGCCGTACGGGTAAACCCCACTCGCCATCCCCTCCGCATTCCAGTGAAGGACGTGGCGGCCAGCCTCCAACGGTCCATCGGCGAGGACAGCCACGCGGCAGCCAAGGAGGTCGAACACCTCGACGGTCACCTCGCTCGCCTGCGCAGCGTCGAGGCGAACCGTCGTGCCCGTGGAGAAGGGATTGGGATACGCCGGATGGAGGACGAACGCGGTCGGCACCTCGCCTGTCTGCTCGTTGGCGACAGGGGTCGCGGTGCCCTGCGTGATCGGGATGAGCGTGAGCCCCGGACCGTTCTGATTGGCCACCGGGTCGAGGAAGCCCGCGAGGACGAGGACCGTGGCCTCGCACACGAACGCGAGGCCACGGGGAGCGCATCAGCGCGTCTCCTCGGCAGATTCAGGGGCTTCTTCGGGCGCAGCGGAGGCCCCGCCCTCTCCACAGGACTCAGGACTGATGTCGCAAAGGCATTCGAGGGTAGGGGATTCGGCATCGCAGGCTTCCGTGGTACCGCACGCGGCCAGCGGAAGGCTCAGCACGCCGAGCAGAAGCAGGACGGATAGAAGACGACTCATGACGCTGTAGGGGGTTGATATCGAGGGAGTCAGGCACCGCGATGGCACCTGCGTTCAGAAGAGAGAAGCCGGAAACCCCACGCTGACGGCTCAGTGGTCGACGGTGACGCTCCAGTCGCGACCCATCACGTAGGAGGTTCCGCCGCGGCTGCCCACGCCCGTGTCGGTAGCCCAGGAGCGATGGAAGCCGCCGCTGCCACGTGTCTGCCGCGCGAGCTGAGCCAGGTTGACGAGCGCCGGCCCGCCTTCGAACCCGGCGTAGCCTTGCGCATCGACCCAGTAGCGCCCGCGCTGCACCGGCTGCCCGACGAGCGCTTCGAGCGCCCGTAGGTCCTCCGTGGGCAACTGCCGCCCGTTGATGAAGACGCCGGTGCGCCCGCGCGAGGCGTCGGCACGTAGCGGAGCGGCGGGCAACCCGGCCGGGAGCAGGCCGACCGTCGGGCCGCCGTCAAAGCCCCAGGCGCCACTCGCCGGATCGTACCAGTAGGCCCCCGGCAGCGTCTCGATGCCGTAGGTGCGCGCGAGCGCGACACGCGTCGGGGCATCGAGTGTGCGTCCATTGACGACGACCGCCTCAGCGGCACCCTGGGCTTGCGCGGCGACCTGCGGACTGAGGCCGAGGCTGCTGAACACGAGATGCCCAAACGAGAGAAGGAAGAACCGAGTCATGAGCGGAGGAAGCGAAAAGGAAACAGCACGGTTGGCTTCTAAAGCCGCCAATCTCACCGGTGCGGCTCACGGCCTCTCGTTTTCTCACGCCACCGTCCCCGAATCGTGAGAAACGCCTATTTTTCAGCCCGTCCTGCCTTCCCCAGGGACCCACGCGCCCCATGGCCGACGACGCCTCCGATGTCACGCAATTGCTCCTCGATCTCGGCGAGGGTGATCCCGAGGCGATGGACCGCCTGCTACCCATCGTCTACGACGAGCTGCATCGGCTCGCGCACCGGCACCGGCGCGGCGAGCGCCCCGACCACACACTCAACACGACGGCCCTCGTCCACGAGGCCTACCTGAAGCTCGTCCGCCTCGACCGCTTGCAGTGGCAGAACCGGGCGCAGTTCTTCGCGCTGGCGGCCCAGGCCATGCGGCGCGTGCTCATCACCTACGCCGAGCGGCGGCGCGCACAAAAACGCGGCGGCGGCGTGCACCCCATACCGCTCGATGAGAACCTACTCCTGACGAACCAGCAGAGCGAGGAACTACTCGCCCTTGACGAAGCTTTGGAGCGACTGAAGGCGATGAGTGAGCGGCAGCACGGCGTCGTGGAGTGCCGCTTCTTCGGGGGCCTCTCCGTTGAGGAGACGGCGGCCGCCCTAGGCATCTCGCCCGCCACCGTCAAGCGCGACTGGGCGCTCGCGCGGGCCTGGCTCAACCGCGAACTGCGTACTCTGCCCGACGGGCTGTGAGCCGTACCGCTAGGATTTCGGGCTTCCTCCTGTGAAGCACCTTCACCATGACCACCGAACGCTGGGAAGCCATCGAGGCGCTCTTCGAGCAGGCCTTCGCGCTGCCGCCCGATGACCGGGTGGCCTTCCTCGCTACGGCCTGCCCGGACGACCCCACCCTGTGTGCCGAGGTCGCCTCCCTCCTCGACGCTTCCGAAGAAACCGGCCCGCTCGATCGGCTCATCAGCGACATCGCGGTGTCTGCCGCGACGGAGATGGATACGGCCCCGTTGGACGGCCACACCGTTGGCCCGTAC
>JABDIZ010000237.1 GCA_013003465.1 Rhodothermaceae bacterium | reverse complement strand
GGCCATGGTGCACGCCTTCGTTCAGGACCACCTCGACTGCTTCGGCGAGCAGTAGCTCATCAGCCGCGAAGGCCGTGCGGAGTTCAGCGAGCGGGACCATCATGGCGACATCCGGGGGGCCGCCGCTCGTGTAGCCCTCGGTCACCTGCTCGGGGCGATACCACTCGGCAAGAAGCAAACCGCCTGGACGGAGCGACGTCCGAAGCGCACGATAGAGCACGGAGCGCTTCGCCGGGCCGAGGTGGAGGAACGTGCAAACCGCCGCGTCCCAGGCGCGTTCGGGCCGCCACACCCGCACATCCGCTTGCACCGTTTCGACGCTCACACCGCGCTCATCAGCCAACCGCCGCGTTTTCGCCAGACCGACCTCCGAGAGATCAAGGGCGGTCACGCGAAACCCCTGCTCGGCGAGCCACACGGCGTTGCGGCCCTCCCCTGCGCCGACAGCGAGTACCTCGGCCCCCACCGGGATGCGCCCCGCCTGCGCCGCGATGAAGGCGTTGGGCGCCGTCCCGTAGCGGAAGGCCACGTCCGCAAACTGCCCGTCCCAGAATTGCCCCGTCCCTGTCGTGCTCATGCGGAAACCACGGCTGCGTGTTCCGCCTCCTCAATGAGCACCGCGATCGCGTCGAGTCCCTGGTCCCAGAACGCGGGGTCCTGCAGATCAATGCCGAGGCGGCCGACGAGGATGTGCGGCCAGTCGGAGCCGCCCGCGGCGAGGAGGGCGAGGTACTTCTCGGCGAACGCCGGGCCTTCTTCCAGATAGCGGGCGTAGAGGGCAAGCACAAGCAGTTCGCCGAACGCGTAGGCGTAGACGTAGCCGGGCGTGTGGACGAAGTGCGGAATGTAGCTCCACCAGTGCCGGTAGTTGTCCGTGAGCGTTACGCTGTCGCCGTACATCGCGCGCTGCGTGGTCATCCAGTGCTCGGCGAAGGCGGCGGGGGGCAGTTCGCCCTCGGTGCGGCGCGCCTCGTGAATGCGGTCCTCGAAGCGGTTCATCGTGACCTGCCGGAAGACGGTCGCCATCGAGTCATCAATTTTCTCGACGAGGAGCGAGAGCCGGTCGGCCGGATCGTCCAGGGTGGCGAGGAGGCGCTGAAAGACGAGCATCTCGCCGAAGACCGAGGCCGTCTCGGCCGTCGTCAGCGGCGTGTCGGCGTGAAAGACACCCTGGTCGCGCGAGACGTACTGGTGAATGCCGTGGCCGAGTTCGTGAGCGAGCGTCTGCACGTCGCGCACCTTGCCGGTGAAGTTGAGCAAGATGTAGGGGTGCGCGCTCGGCACGGCGCCGTGGCTGAAGGCCCCCCCACGCTTGCCCGCCTCGGGCGGTGCGTCGATCCAGTTCCCCTCGAAAAACAGCCCGGCGATCCGGCCCATCTCGGGATGGAAGGCGCCGTACGCATCGAGGATGGTCTCGCGGGCACGCGTCCAGTCGTAGGTCTCCGCCGTTTCGCCGAGCGGCGCGTAGCGGTCGTAATCGACGAGCGTGTCGAGGCCAAGGAGGCGCCGCTTGAGGCCGTAGAAACGATGGACGAGGTCGTAGCGCCCCGTCACGGCTTCGATCAGCGCCTCCACGCTCGCCCGTTGGATCTCGTTGGACTCGTTGCGCGCGTCGAGCCAGTGCGTATAGCCGCGGAGCCGGTCGGTCGAGGCCTTGTCGGCCAGGATCGTGTTGAAGACATACGTGAGCGGGCGTTGCAGGCGGACGAGGCCCTCCGTCACCGACGCCTGCGCTGCCTCGCGCGTGGCCCGATTCGGCTCGTGCAACTTGGTGAGAACCTGTTGGAGCGGCAAGTCCTCGCCCTCGAAGGAAAAGCGTGCGGCACCGAGCGTCTCATCGAAGAACCGATTCCAGGCGCTCCAGCCCGTCACGGCTTTCTCGGACAGGATTTTCTCCTCGGGCTCCGACAGGATGTGCTCGCGCGCCTCGCGCTTGAGTTCGAGGTAGTGGCGATACGACGCGAGGGCGTCGTCAGCAAGGAGCGTATCGGCCTTGGCCTCGTCCAGCTCGGCCCACTCGACATCGAAGAAGATGAGATGCTGCCCCGTGCGCGTGTACGCCTCGCGGACCTTCTGGAGTAGCGCGCCCCGCGCGGCGTCCTCCGTGGCCGTGGACCAGTGGAGGTAGGCGTAGGTAAAGGCCCGCCCAACGCGGTCGTGCAGATCCGCTAGCGTCGCCATCGCCTCAGCGAATGCGGACGCATCGAGATCGGCCACGCGGCCTCGGTACCGGGCGGCGAAGGCCTCGGCGTCGGTTTCGGACTGTCGGAGATCGGCGTCGAGGGTGGCGTGGTCTTCGTAGAGGTCAGCGAGGTTCCAGCGGACCTGTTCGGCGCCGGTAGCGGGGGGCATGGCGGTCATTCGTGCGTGCGAATAATGGCGTAAACGAGACGGAGTGAGCGGGTGAACACCGTATCTTCGGGCATCCGGTGTGCCTGCTCCGTGGAGCAGCGCAATCTACGCCCACGCTCCCACCGATGGCTTCCGTTACGCCCCTCCACACCCCCGCTGATGCTGAAGCGATGCTCGCCGCCTCGCAAACGCAGCCGGTCGCGTTGCTGAAGCACAGTGCCGCCTGCATGGTGTCGGCGCGCGGCCAGCGCGTGTTCATGCAGCTGGCGGAGCACGGCGACCTGCCGCTCTACATGGTGACTGTGCAGCAGGCGCGGATGGTATCAAGTGCCCTCGCCGAACGCCTCGGGGTACGACACGAGACGCCCCAGGCGTTCATCGTGTACCAGGGCGAGCCCGTGATCCACCAGAGCCACGGCAGCATCCGCGCCGAAGACTTGCGCGCTGCCGCCCACCAAGCCGCCCGTCGGGCGGCATAGCCCACCTCACGCGCCTCCACTGCCTCTATGATGCTTCGTCACGGCCTGTCGGTTCTCCTCCTCACGGCGCTGCTGCTCGGCTGCGAAAACGAGATGGACCAACCCCACGACGGGCTCGCTGCCGAGGCTCCGTTGGAGGATTCATCGGCACTCCGCCTCCCCGATGAGCCAGACGATGCGTTCTCCGAGGACACCCTCGCGCCTCCCGTTCGGCTGTCTGGACCGGAGGGCGACTTCGTGCTGGCCGACGAGCGGGGCCGCATCGTCGTGCTCAACTTCTGGGCGACATGGAACGAACTGAGCCAGGACGGGCTCGCCTCCCTCGACACCCTCGCGCAGGAACTGGCCGACGAGGTGCTGGTGGTCGGCATCACCGAAGACGAGGACCCGGAGATGGCACTCGGGACCTGGCTGGAGGCCAACACGGCCCCGACGTTCGCCCTCCTCGCCGACCCCGCCCAGACCGCTGCCCACCAGTTCGGCGACATCGAATTGCTGCCGACCACCATCGTCATCGACCGCGAGGGCATGGTGCGGGCGCGCCACACCGGCATCCTCTCCCACGACGCCCTTCTCGATTTGCTGGGGCCGATTCTGATTGAGGACGACGAGCCGCTGGCAATCCTGCCTGCGATGCCACGCGGGACCGTGCAGCCGATTGCTGCGGAAGAGGTCCCGCCCCTGATCGCCCGCGGCGCCATGCTGGTGGACGTGCGCCTCCCCGACGAGCGCGACCAGGTGGGCGCCCTGCCCCACGCCCAACACCGCCCCCTCTCGACGTTGCTGGCGCAGGATCTACCGGCCAACTTCGCCATGCCCGTGATCTTCGTCTGCGGCGAAGGCGTCGATTCGGATGCCGCCGCGCAGCGGGCGCTGACCTGGGGGTACATGGCGGTATACGTGGTGGCCGGGGGCGTTCCGGCCTGGGCCGACGCAGGGCTCCCGCTGGAGCCTCGCGCCTCCACGGCCTCCGAGCAATCGCCGGTGCTGCCCGAGCGCACGGTACTGGGTTAGGCAGTGGTGCCGGGAACGGGAGTCGAACCCGTACAACGCTTGCGCGTCGGCAGATTTTAAGTCTGCTGTGTCTACCACTTTCACCATCCCGGCCGGGTGCGTAAGCTAATGCGGAACGACAGGGCTCGGGCCTAGATTGCCCTACTCGCCTCACCCCTGCGCTTCCATGCCTGATACGCCAATCGATGCCCTTCGTGCCCTCGCGCATTCTATCGAAGACCGGGCGTATGTGCCGTACAGCGGACGGAAAGAATCCGTGGCGGCACTGCTGAGCGACGGCACCTGGGTTCCCGGCGTGCGCGTTGAGAACGCGTCGTTTCCCCTGCTCATCCCGGCGCTGCTCTCGGCAACCTGCACGATGCGCTGTGCGGGCCGCGCGGATCTCGTTGCCGTGGTGCAGTCGCAGCCGTTCGATGCCGCAGCCCCGGCCTTCCTCACCGGGGCGCTGGACACCGACTGGACGCTTGCTGCGCCGGATCTGCTCGTCGCCGGGTCTGCTGAGGCCCTGCCCGCCCCTGCGCAGATGCTTACCCCGGCTGCTCGGTTGGCAATAACGGAACCGGAGGGCTTGGCCCGCGCCGCCGACGCGGCTACCCGCGCGCACATCCCCGAATCCAACTTCCCCGTCGGCTGTGTCGTCGAAACCAGCGACGGCGATCTCGTCCCCGGCTGCAATGTGGAGCACCCAGACTGGACACGCGGCCTCTGCGCCGAGCGTGTCGCCCTTGCTACGGCGCGGAGCTACGGCCTCGCCCCGCCCCGCCGCCTTTTCCTGACATGCCCTAAAGACCCGGGTGCTACGCCCTGCGGCGCGTGTCGGCAGGTGCTGGTCGAGTTGGCCGCTGGCGTGCCCCTCGTCATCGACCGCGGCGATGGCCCGCCCGAGACGACCACCCCCGAAGCGCTGCTTCCCGGCGCGTTCATCGGCGACGGCCTACGCGCGTAGCGGCATGCCATCCGAACGGACAGCCGATGCATGAGGAATTGGCGCCCGCGATGGAGAGCGGGATGCGATATTCGGGCGTGCGCCGTTACAGGCCCATCGCTTTCTGGATCGCCCCCGTGGATCTTTCGCTCGCTACCTCGCCGCTGCTGCTCGTGCTCGCCCTGCTCGGGGCGGGCGCACTCACGTGGTGGACGTACAGCCGCACAACGCCGAGCGTGACCGGCGGACGCCGCCTGCTCCTTGCGGGACTCCGCTTCGTGGCCCTGTTTGTGGTCCTCCTGCTGCTCTTCGATCCGGTCTTCCGGCGCATCGAGCGCAACGAGGAGCCACCGCTGCTGGCCGTCCTCTTCGACGTGAGCGAGAGCCTGACCACCGATCCTGAAGTCGGCACGGGAGCGCCCCCTTCGGCAGCCCTGACTGAGGCCCTCGCTGGCCTACCCGGCGACGACGCACTCCGTCTCTACACCTTCGCCTCCGACGCCGAACCCCTCCGCGACGCTTCGCCGGACTCGCTGCAGTTCGATGGCGAGCGGACCGACATCGCCCGCGCGCTCCAGCGCATTGAGCGCGATTTCGACGGGCGCAACCTGCGCGGCGTGCTGCTCCTCTCGGACGGGCGCTACAACACGGGCCGCAACCCGCTCTACCTCGCCGAGCGCTACCGCGTGCCCATCTACACCGCCGTCGTCGGCGACACGACGACGCAGCAGGACGTACGGATCGGGCGTGTGGTGACGAACGACGTGGCGTACGTGGGCAGTCAGTTGCCGGTGCAGGTGGGCGTCCGCGCGAGTGGCTTCGCAAACGAGCGCGCCACGGTAGTCCTCACGGAAAACGGGCAGACCGTCGCCTCCGAGGCGATCACGCTGCCCGCCGACGGCCTCGAAGTCACGACGGAATTACTGGTGACGCCGACCGTGGCGGGGCTGCGGCGCTACACCGTCGGCGTCTCGCGGCAGCCCGAGGAGGCGACGTACCGCAACAACACGGAGACGGTCGCGGTGCGCGTGCTCGACACGAAGCGGCAGGTGCTGCTTGTGTCCGGCGCCCCGGGTCCCGACCTCACAGCCCTCCGCACCCTCCTCGAAACCGATCCCAACATTGAGCTGACGCCACGCACGCAGCGGGCCCCGGGGCAGTTCTACGAAGGCACCCTGCCCGCAGACCTGTCGGCTTTCGACGCCGTGGTGCTCGCAGGTTACCCTAGCCGCGCGGCCGATGGTGCGACGACGACGCGCCTCGCGGCGGCCATCGAGGCGGGCCTTCCGGCGCTGTTCGTACTGGCTCGTCAGACGGACCTGATGACGCTCGGCCGCGCCTTCGGCGACGTGCTCCCGGCCACGCCGGAGGTAGTCCGTTCCGGCGTAGACGAGGCCGGGCTGGTGCTCACGCCCGCCGGGTCCACCCACCCCATCCTTCAGATCCCCGGCGTCCCGCCCTCCGCCCTCGGGAGCCTCCCAC
>JABDIZ010000216.1 GCA_013003465.1 Rhodothermaceae bacterium | reverse complement strand
ACCTGCACCTCGTGGCCTTCATAGCGGGTGATGATCTCGGCCAGCCCCGGCCACGTCTCGCGGGTGAGCGGTACGGTCTCGCCTGCACGCGGCACGACGACCGGAGGGAACTGGTCCGGGTTGCTTGCGCTGCCCGGCGGAAACCGGAACGGCTGCTCGCGCATCGCTCCCTCCGGCAACACGACAGGCTCAACGGCCGCCACATCGGTTCGCGCGCGCAGGCCTTCTACCTCGGCAGGCGTTGCGATCACGCGGTAGCGGCGAGGCGTGAGCGGGCGCCCGTCAGGACCGACCAGATCACCTAGGAACTCGATGTCCATGTCCTCGAACGCCGTCGTGGAAACCCGCTCGTTGCCCGCTGAGGTCACCTCCCAGGTCTGCTTCTGCGTAGGCGCCAGCGGCTGCGGGGCCCCGTTGAGGTAGACGACTTTGTCGAGCACCGCCACCGTGTCACCGGGCAATCCGACGAGACGCTTGATGTACGGATCGCGCCGCTCGATGGGCACCGTGCTCGGAACCCTCCCGCGCACGACATCCTGGGACGCCGGGTAGTTGAACACAATCACATCGCCGCGCTGGGGCTCGGAGAAGCCGGGCAGGCGCGTCTGCGGAAACTGGATACCGCGCAGGTAGATCGGCGTCAGCGGGATGCCGAGCGTGTTGGGCGTCCGCGGTCCGTAGTGCAGCTTCGAGACGAGCAGGAAGTCCCCCACGAGCAGCGTGTCTTCCATCGACTCGGAGGGGATCCGGTAGGGCTCGAACAGGAACGCCCGCACGACGACGATCACGAAGATCGAGATGACCCAGAAGCGGAGGGTTTCTTTCCAGCCCGTCGCTTTCTTGTTCTTCGGGGCCTTGCCGTTGGCATCGGCCTGCCCGCGCGCTTGGTCGCGCGCGGCGCGGCGCTTGGCACGCTCCTTCCGACGGGTTTCAGTGGTGGGCACAGCGCGTTACGGGAAGAATCAACGGGGAAGCTACGGGCAAGCGGCGGTCAGGATGCACCGCGCCCGTCAGCGGAAGATGCGCCAGCGGTCGTCGCGGGTCCGTCGGGACAATCCGCGTGGCCGCCGCGATTCACGGACGAAGTAGTCCGCACCGTCGTAGCCGGTGCGGTACCACTGGCTGCGCTCGCGCGCGTGGTAGTAGTCGACATAGGCCGTCGGCCGGGCACGGAGGAGTCGCTCGGTCAAGTCGCGCTTGACGAGGGGCAGGACACGGCGGTGCGGTTCATCCCCGGCAATCAGGAGGCCGCGTCCGAAGGGCCCGTCGCGGTCGAGGACGAGCAGCGGGATGGTGTCGTTAACGACAAGCCAGTACTCAAATTGCACGTACTCACTGCCCGCGTAGCCTTCCTGCTCAGCGGCGGCAGCGTTGCGTGTCGGGGCGCCGAAGAGGCCGTTGAGGCGCGCGCGCAGCTCCAGCGTCTCCATCGTGTCGAGGGCGGTGGGCGTGGTAATACTCGACCAGAACGCCTCGCGGTACTGCGCCAGGAAGCCGCCCTGCTCGTCGGCCGCCGTCTTGTCCCAGCGCCGGATCTCCAGCGTGACCGGGATCTGGGCGAGGCTGTCGGCGCGGCGCTGCTCCCGTTCGGCCGCGAGGCTGTCGAGGATGGCCTGCTGGCGGGCCACGGCGCGGTCGTGCCAGAGCAGGTAGAGCGTCATGTGCAGGTTCACCGGCTCTACATCGCGCCACGGTACGGCCTCGCCGATCTCGGCCAACACCTCGGCCGCCCGCGCCTGCGCTCGCTGCTGCCGGAGTTGGTCCACGACGCTGCCCGTCTGGGCTGACACGGAGAGCGGGAGAACGGATGAGAGAGCGAGCGGGAGAAGCATCAAAACGACTTGTCGGACAAGGCGAAGCGCCAGAGGCCCACCCCCTCCCCTTCCTCCATGCTCCCGTTCTCCCTTTCTCGGCCAACGCATCAGTCGTCTCCCATCGAGAGGACCGCGAGAAACGCCTCCTGCGGCACTTCCACCGCACCGACCTGCTTCATCCGCTTCTTGCCTTCCTTCTGCTTCTCCAGCAGCTTGCGCTTGCGCGAGATGTCGCCACCGTAGCAGCGGGCCGTCACGTCCTTGCGGAGCGGCTTGACCGTCTCGCGCGCAATCACCTTCGCGCCGATGGCGGCCTGAATGGCGACCTCGAAGAGCTGTCGCGGGATCAGTTCCTTGAGCTTGCGGGCGAGACGGCGGCCCATGTAATAGGCCTTGTCGCGGTGCACGATCGTCGAGAGCGCATCGACAGGGTCGCCGTTGAGCATCACGTCGAGCTTGACGAGGTTCGAGGTGCGCTCGCCGATGAACTCGTAGTCGAGCGAAGCGTAGCCCCGCGAGACCGACTTGAGGCGGTCGTAGAAGTCGAAGACGATCTCGGCCAGCGGCAACTCGTACTGGAGGTCGACGCGCTCGGGGTCGAGGTACTGCGTGTTGACGTAGACGCCGCGGCGGTCCTGGCAGAGCTGCATCAGCGTCCCGATGTACTCCGACGGCGTGATGATCTGTGCTTTGATATACGGCTCGCGGATCTCATCGATGACGCCCGTGCCCGGCATCTCGCTCGGGTTCTCGACGGACACCTCCTCGCCGTCGGTGAGCGCGACGGTGTAGCGCACGTTCGGGAGCGTCGTGATGATGTCGAGGCCAAACTCGCGGTCGAGGCGCTCCTGGACGATCTCCATGTGGAGCATCCCCAGAAAGCCGACGCGGAAGCCGAAACCGAGCGCGGCGGAGGTCTCCGGCTCGTAGGTCAGCGCAGCGTCGTTGAGTTGGAGTTTGTCGAGCGAGGCGCGCAGGTCCTCGAAGTCGTCGGCGTCGGTCGGGTAGAGCCCCGAGAAGACCATCGGCTTGACATCGCGGAAACCCGGCACGGCCTCGGCAGCGGGCGTACGGGAATTGGTCACCGTATCGCCCACCTTCGTGTCGTGGACATCTTTGACGGAGCCGATGATGTAGCCCACCTCGCCCGCTGTCAGCTCTTTCACCGGCTGCATCCCCAGCTTGAGCACCCCGATCTCCTCGGCGTTGTACTTCTGTTTGGTCGCCATGAAGAGGATCGGGTCGCCCGTGCGGAGCGTGCCGTCGAAGACGCGCGTGTAGACGACCGAGCCGCGGAAGGTGTCGTAGACCGAATCGAAGATGATGGCTTTGAGCGGTGCCTCGGGGTCACCGGTGGGGTGCGGCACGCGACGCACGATGGCTTCGAGCACGGCGTCCACGCCCGCGCCGGTCTTGGCGCTGACCTGCAACACGTCCTCGGGATTCCCCCCGATCAGGTCGGTGATCGTCGCCGCGACCACGTCAGGTCGGGCGCTCGGCAGGTCCACCTTGTTGAGGACTGGGATGATCTCCAGATCCGCTTCGAGGGCGAGGTAGAGGTTGGAGATCGTCTGCGCCTCGATGCCTTGCGCGGCGTCCACGACCAGAATGGCGCCCTCACACGCGTTGAGCGCGCGGCTCACCTCGTAGGTGAAATCCACGTGCCCCGGCGTGTCGATCAGGTTGAGGATGTAGTCCTTCCCGTCCGGCGCGGTGTAGCCCATGCGGATCGCATGGCTCTTGATGGTGATGCCGCGCTCGCGCTCGAGGTCCATCGAGTCGAGGACCTGGGCCTGCATCTCGCGCTGCGTGAGCGTGCCCGTCTGTTCGAGCAGCCGGTCGGCCAGGGTGCTTTTCCCGTGGTCGATGTGGGCGATGATGCAGAAGTTGCGGATGCGCTGGAGATCCACGTCCGGCGACGAGGCTAGTGGGAAGCACAGCAGGGCGCAGGACGCTGCGCCCCATCAACGAATTCCGGGGGGGCGGAAATATACCGACGCCCCTCCCCTGTGCTGTGGAAGAACCCGTGCGGCTGAATGCGTCAGCCGGCGGCCGACTCCTCGCCTGCCATCGGCGTGGGAGGCACCGAAGCCATTCCGTCCACAGGCGGCGCTACCGAGGCCACCGGCTCCATCGCCGGGGCCATCTCCGCCCGGGCCGACTCGGCCTCCACCATCGCGTTGTGAAAGCGCCGCTGGAAGAGGATGATCGCCGCCACGCCGCCAATGATCGCCAGATCCGCGATGTTGCCAATCGGGAAGATGGCGAAGTAGCGCCCGCCAAGCAGCGGCACGCTTTCGGGCACCACACCCCGCCAGATGTCGAAGTGGATGAAGTCCACCACGTTGCCGTAGAAGAGCCGGTCGTAGCCCCAGATCAGCCCGTAGAAGACGCGGTCGATGATGTTGCCGAGCGCTCCGCCCAGGATGAGCGCCAGCGCGACCCGGTAGCCCGTCGGCCCTTTGCGAACGTGCCACAGGTATACGCCGATCAGCACCGTCGCAACGAGCGAGAAAAGCGTCAGGAACAGCTTCGAGCCCAGCGACAGGCCAAACGCCATCCCTGGGTTTTCGGTGAACGTGAGCCGGAAGAAATTGCCCAGCACAGGAATCGACTCCTGCGGCAGCATCGTCAGCTTCACCCAGACCTTGGTGATCTGATCGGCGGCGAGAATGAGCAGCGTGACCCAGAGTACGCGCATGGAGACCGTTACGTGTTGCGTGTTGCGTGTTGCGTAGAGGTGCCGTTCAACACGCAATACGCGATACGCAACAGGGACTAGCGGCGCTTCTGCTCCTTCTTCTTGGCGGCCACCGAGATCTCGGTGTGCGGCACGGCCAGCAGGCGTTCCTTGGCGATGGGCTCGCCCGTCACGCGGCAGATGCCGTACGTCTTGTTCTCGATGCGGTCGAGCGCGCGGTCCAGGTAGCCGATGTACTTCTGCTGGCGGGCGATCATGAGGTAGAGCTTCTCGAGCTCCATCGCGTCCGTGCCTGCATCGGCCATGTGAAAGGAGTAGGCCGAATCGCTTTCGTGCTCGCGCTGGTCATTGATCTGCGCGCGCATGTCGTCCACTTCGGCGAGCGCGGTCTCGCGCTTCGCTTCGATGATGTCGGCGAATTCCTGGAGTTCCTCATCGGAAAACGGGGTACGGCGCACATCAGCGGCCGTCGAGGCGTTGGCTTCAGTAGACATGATCACAAGAGGCTAAGGGGGACAGGAGTGCTCAGGCCGATTCTTGGGCCCGGCGTACGCCGATGGTCACAGGCGTGCCGACGAGGTCGACCGTCTCAACGAGATCGCCACTGGGCGCGGTGCCGTTAAGGACCCGATTCAGGGCGAGCGCAAGCGTCTCGGACCGAATGGTGTCGGCATGCGCCACAACGGCGGCAGCTTCGTCGTCGGGGGCGGCAAAGGTAATCACGATTCGGTCGGCTACGTCGAAATCGGCCGCTTTGCGGAGATTCTGGACGCGGTTGATGAACTCGCGCGCGAGGCCCTCGGCCCGGAGTACGGCGGTGAGCGTCGTGTCGAGCGCGACCGTGACCCCCCCCTCCTGCCGGACGAGTTGGCCTTCGATGCCTTCGCTCGTGATCTCCAGATCACCTGTTTCAAACACAACGGGTTCACCATCGAGGGCGAGCGTGAGGCGGCCTTCGTCTTCGTAGCGCGTGATGGCGTCCGTGTCGAGCGCGCGGACGGCGGCGTTGGCGGCTTTCATGAGCGGGCCGAGGCGCTTGCCGAGCGCCTTGAAGTTGGGCTTGGCCGATTTGTGAATGACGCCGCTCGATGCGCTGATCGTCTCCAGCGCCTTGACGTTCACCTCGTCCAGCACGATGCCTTCGACCGAACGCACCTCGTCCGCATCCACGCCGCCGACGCCCGTGACGACGAGCACGCGCCCGAGCGGCTGCCGCACGTTGATGCCCGCCTCGTTGCGGAGGGCGAGCACATTCGTCGCGATCTGCCGGGCGAGACCCATGCGGTGTTCCAGCGGGGCATCCACCACGGCCTCCTCGACCTCCGGGAAGTCGGTGAGGTGGACGCTCGTCTCGTCGCCGGTCAGCGAGCCGAAGAGCCATTCGGCGAAGAACGGCGCGATGGGCGCCATGAGCTGCGCCGTGGCACGGAGGCATTCGTAGAGCGTCTCGTAGGCAGCGCGCTTGTCGCCATCGTCTTCCGTCTTCCAGAACCGGCGGCGGCTGCGGCGGAGGTACCAGTTCGAGAGGCCGTCCACGAACGTTTCGACGGCGCGCGCGGCGCGCGTCGGGTGGTAGGCGGCGTACTCGGCGTCCGCTTCGCGGATCGTAGAGTTCAGGCGCGAAAGGATCCAGCGATCCAGTTCGCTGCGGTGCTCGGGCGCGAGGCGCGTCTTCGCGTCGTAGACGAAGCCGTCGAGGTTGGCGTACGTGGCGAAGAAGCGGTACGTGTTGACGAGCGTGCCGAAGACTTTGCGGCGCGTCTCCAAGATGGCCGCGTCGGAATAGCGGAGGTTCTCCCACGGCGGCGAGGCGGCCATCATGGTCCAGCGCACCGGGTCGGCGCCGTGCGTGGCGATGGCCTCGAAGGGATCGACGGCGTTGCCCAGCGACTTCGACATCTTCGCCCCGTCGGCGTCGAGGACGAGGCCGTTGACGACCACGTTCTTGTAGGCCACCGAGTCCATCACGAGGGCCGCGATGGCGTGCATCGTGTAGAACCAGCCGCGCGTCTGATCGACGCCCTCGGCGATGAAGTCGGCCGGGAAGTTATCGAGGAAGCGCTGCTCGTTCTCGAACGGGTAGTGCCACTGCGCGAACGGCATCGCCCCCGAATCGAACCACACGTCGATCAGGTCCTCGACGCGGCGCATCGTGCCGCCGTTGGGTGCGGGCCAGGTGATGGCATCTACGAACGGGCGGTGCAGGTCCACCTCGCCCGTTTCCGGGTTGATCGCCGCTTGCGGGAAGACGCCGCCGACCTTCGCCTTCAACTCTTCGATGGAGCCGATGACTTCGAGGTAGCTCGGGTCCTCGTCGCTCACCCAGATGGGAAGCGGCGTGCCCCAGTAGCGCATCCGCGAGAGCGCCCAGTCCACGTTGTTTTCGAGCCACTGCCCGAAGCGCCCGGTGCCGATGCCCTCGGGCTGCCAGTTGATCGTGTCGTTGAGCGCGATCAGCCGGTCCTTGATGGCCGTCGTGCGGATGAACCAGCTCTCGACCGGGTACGACATCAGCGGCGTGCCCTTGCGCCAGTCGTGCGGGTAGTTGTGGAGGTAGGAGTCCTCGCGGTAGAGCAGACCCCGCGCGGTGAGGTCGCGGATGATGGGCCGGTCGGCGTCCTTGAACCAGAGGCCGCCGATATCGCCGAACGTCGGCTCGAACGTGCCGTCGGGGCGGACGGGGTTGAGCACGGGCAGACCGTGCTTCTGTCCGGTCAGGAAGTCGTCAGCGCCGAAGGCCGGAGCCGTGTGCACAATGCCGGTGCCGTCCTCGGTCGTCACGTAGCGCGCGGCCACGACGACCCAGGCGGCCTCGGCGCCCAACTCCTCGGCGAAGGTGGGCCACATCGGCTCGTACCGCCGCCCGACCAGATCGGCCCCGGTCAGTTCTTCGACCACTTCATAGTCGCCTTTCAACGTAGCAGCGGCGCGGGCTTCGGCGAGGATCAGAAACTCCTCGGTGCCATCCTCCTGCACCTGCCGCACCTTGACGTAGCGGATGGTGTCCCCCACTGCCATCGCGGCGTTCGACGGGATGGTCCACGGCGTGGTCGTCCACGCGAGGAGATACGTGTGGTCCTCGCCGACGAGCCGTGCGCGCGTCACGATGGAAACGTCCTGCACCTCCTTGTAGCCGAGCGACACCTCGTGCGAGGAGAGCACGGTCCCGTTGGCCGGGCTGTACCATTGGATCTTGTGCCCCTGGTACAGAAAGCCTTTCTGATGGATGGTCTGGAGGAGTGCCCAGACCGACTCGATGTAGGTGTTCTTGAACGTGACGTACGGATCGGAGAGGTCCACCCAGTAGCCCATGCGGACGGTGATCTCGTCCCATAGGTCTTTGTAGCGCAGCACGCTCTCGCGGCAGGCCGCGTTGTACTTGGCGATGCCATACTCCTCGACCTGGTGCCGCCCTTCGAGGCCCAGTTCTTTCTCGACCTCAATCTCGACGGGGAGGCCGTGCGTGTCCCAGCCCGCCTTGCGGTCGACGCGGAAGCCCTTCATCGTCTTGTAGCGGCAGAAGAGGTCCTTGAGCGTCCGCGCCAGGACGTGGTGAACGCCCGGCTTGCCGTTGGCCGTCGGCGGGCCTTCGTAGAAGACGAAGTGCGGCGCGTCCGCGCGGATAGCGAGGCTCTGCGCGAAGGTGTCCTCGCGCTGCCAGCGGTCGAGCACGGCCTCTTCGACGGCGACGTGCTCGAACGAATCGACCTCGGGGTAGCGGGGCATGGCGGAGGGCGTCTTCTACGGCGGATGGGGAAGCGCTCAAGATATCACGCGCTCTGGCTCGTCTTGGCGATGTTGGTGCGAAATGGATTCGGCGGAGACGGCTAGGGCCCTCGTCGCGCTAAACCCTTGCAGCCTCGTACTTTGCGCCCGGACCCAAGCAAGCCCCATGATCCTCGCCCGCCTCCGCCGCGCCATCCAGGAGCAAAACTGGTTCGCCGTTGTGCTCGAAATTGTGATTGTGGTGCTGGGCGTGGTGATTGGGTTTCAGATTTCGGCGTGGGGGGAGGCGCGGGCCGACCGAGCCCAAGAGCAGGTCTATCTGCAACAACTGGCAGCGGACCTTCGGGCGACAGAGGCTCTAATGGACAGCAC
>JABDIZ010000207.1 GCA_013003465.1 Rhodothermaceae bacterium | reverse complement strand
GCCTGCACGAGGGGCGCGTCTTCGAGCATGATGCGCTGTGCCTCCTCGGTCTGCGCCCACTCCTGTGCCACGGCGTCGAGTGCGGCCAGCGCCTCGTTCACGTTCTGCTCATACGAGAGGCCCACGTTCACCACCACCCGCATGTAGCCGATGCTCTTGTTGCCGAACGTCCGCAACTCGCCCGCCGGGATCATCAGCAGCTCGCCGTCGAACTTGCGCACCTTGAGGAGCCGGAGGCCCATGTACTCGACCGTGCCCGCTTCGCCGTTGTGTGTGATGAGGTCCCCGACGCCGAGCGTGTCGTCGAACAGGAGAAAGAGGCCCGAGATCACGTCCTTGACGAGGGTCTGCGCGCCGAAACCGATGGCGAGCCCGGCGATGCCTGCCCCGGCGAGGAGGGGGCCGATGTTCAGGCTCAGCGCATCGAGGATCATGATGAGGGCGATGCCCCAAACGACGTACTTGGCAATCGAGCCGACCAGATCCGCGACGGTCAGCACCCGTTGCCGCTTCTTGTCGAGTGTCGGCAGATCCTGCACGCGTTTGATCCACCGCCGCTTGAGCCGGGCTACGATTCCGAGCACGAGCAGTGCCAGCAGCACGATGGCAGCGACGCGGATAGCGCGCATCCCGAGGTCGAACCAGAAGTCGGTTTCGAGCACCTCGGAGTCCTGAAGGGCGGCCAAAAGGCTGTCGGTATTTTGTAAGAGGGCGAGCATCAAGAGAGGGAAGAGGGCGGTTCAGGATGAAAGCGAGCCCGGGGCAGGCTCATGTTGCGGATGAGGGCGATGAAGCGCAAGCCGGAGGTCACGAGCGCTGCGGCCAGCAGTTGAACGGGCTCGGCAAGGCCCAGGGCGCCCAGCACGAGGAGCACCGCGCTACCCGCGAGCGCAGCCGTAGCGTAGAAGCCCTTGTGCAGCACGGCGGGCATCTCGCCCACCAGCACGTCGCGGATCACGCCTCCGCCAACGGCCGTGAGGGCTCCGGCCATCAGGGTGCCGAGCGGCCCAAGACCGTGCGCGGCGCCTTTGGCAGCGCCGAGTGCAGCAAACAGCCCGAGGCCAACTGCGTCGGCCACCATCACGCGGTTCCAGCGCTTGGCGATCCGGGGCGCAGCGATAATCACGACAAACGCACCGGCCAGGCAGACGGCGAAATAGCGCTCGTCGCGGAAAGCCGCAGGCGGCGTATCGCCGAGGAGCACGTCGCGGATGAGGCCTCCGCCCACGCCCGTCAGCGTGGCCAAAACGGCGATGCCGAGCCAGTCGAGTTCGTGCTTGAGCCCCTTGAAGGCGCCCGAGAGCGCGAACACGAACGTGCCGATTAGGTCGAGGGCGAAGAGCATGGAAGCGTGGTTCGTGTTGCGTATTCCGTGTTTGCCTTACGCGATGCGCAACACGAACCATGCACTCAGGCGTCGAGCGCGGTGAGGCCGGGGAGCGTCTGGCCTTCCATGAACTCCAGCATGGCCCCGCCGCCGGTCGAGACGTGCGTGACGGCCTCGGCTAGCCCGGCCTCGTTGATCGCCGCCACCGAGTCGCCGCCGCCGACGACGGTCAGGGCCTCGTTGTCGGCGGAAGCAGTCGCCATCGCCTGCGCGACAGCGCGCGTGCCCTCGGCAAACGGATCCATCTCAAACACGCCCATCGGGCCGTTCCAGATGACCGTCGCCGCGTTCTCGATCACGTTGGCGTATTGCTCACGCGTGGCCGGGCCGATGTCGAGCCCCATCCAGTCGTCCGGGATTTCACCGGTGACGATCTGTGTCTCCGCGTCCTCGGCAAAGCGATCCGCAACGATGTGGTCAAGGGGCAGCGTCAGCTTGTCACCCGCGCGCTCATAAAGCCGGTAGGCTTCATCCACACGGTCCTCCTCGACGAGCGAATTGCCGGTTTTGTGGCCGAGCCCGGCGAGGAACGTATACGCCATCGCGCCACCGATCAGCAGTTGATCCACCTTGTCGATCAGGGCTTCGATCACACCGATCTTGTCCGACACCTTCGCGCCCCCGAGGATGGCGACGAACGGGCGCTCGGGCTCGTCCAGCGCCCGCGTCAGAAACGCGACCTCGCGTTCGAGGAGCGAGCCCGCGGCCTTGTCGGCCACATGATGCGCGACGCCTTCGGTTGAGGCATGTGCGCGGTGGACCGAGCCGAAGGCGTCGGAGACGAACGCGTCGCCAAGCGCGGCCATCTGCCGGGCGAGGTCCGGGTCGTTCTTGGTCTCTCCCTCAAGGAAGCGCGTGTTCTCTAGCAGGACCACGGCCCCGTCCGGGGCTTCGTCGATGCACGCCTGGGCCGCCTCGCCCACCGTCGCCTCGCAAAACACGACCGGCGCCTCGACGAGCGTATCGAGGTGCTCAGCGACGGGGCGGAGGCTGAACTGCGGCTCAGGGCCGCTCTTCGGGCGGCCGAGGTGGCTCATCAGAATCGGCTGCCCGCCGGCGTCTAGGAGGGCCTGGATCGTGGGGAGCGCGGCGCGCACGCGCGTGTCGTCCGTGATGCGCCCGTCTTCGAGCGGCACGTTGAAGTCCACGCGCACGAGCACGCGTTTGCCGGAGAGCGAGAGGTCGGAAAGGGATTTCATGAAGCGAGGAATCGAAGAGATGGAGGGCCGGAGCGCTTCGATTCGTCGACACTCCGGCTCTCCGGTCTCGGCCGTCAGGCCGACATCAATTTCTTGACGAGGTCTACTGTGCGGCTCGCATAGCCCCACTCGTTGTCGTACCAGCCCACGATCTTGACCACGTTGCCATCGACCATCGTCGAGAGGCTGTCGAAGATGCACGAGTGCGGGTTGTGGATGATGTCGGTCGAGACGAGCGGCTCCTCACTGTATTCGAGGATGCCCTGCATCGGACCGGCGGCGGCTTGCTGGAACGCGGCGTTCACCTCCTCGACCGAGGGCGTGCCCTCGACGACGGCCGTGAAGTCGGTGAGGGAGCCGTCCGGGACGGGCACGCGGAGCGCGAAGCCGTTGAGGCGCCCGGCGAGGTGCGGGAGCACGAGGCCCACGGCCTTGGCGGCGCCCGTCGATGTCGGGATGATGGAGACGGCGGCGGCGCGGGCCCGGCGGAGGTCCGAGTGCGGCGCGTCCTGGATGCGCTGGTCGGCGGTGTAGGCGTGGATCGTCGTCATGAAGCCCTGCGTGAGGCCGAAGGCGTCATCGAGGACTTTCGCCATCGGGGCGAGGCAGTTGGTGGTGCAACTCGCGTTCGACACCACGACTTCGTCGCCGGTCAGCTGATCGTCGTTGACGCCCATCACGACGGTGGCGTCCACGTCGCCCTTTGCCGGAGCGGAGATGACGACCTTCTTGGCGCCCGCGTCGAGGTGGAGGCCCGCCTTTGCGCGGTCACGGAAGATGCCCGTCGATTCCACGATCACCTCCGCGCCGAGATCGCCCCACGGCAGGTCGGCCGGATTGCGCTCGGAGAAGACCCGGAAGCGGTCGCCGTTGACCACGAGATGATCTCCATCGACGGAGACCTCGCCGGGGAAGCGTCCATGGACCGAGTCGTACTTGAAGAGGTGAGCGAGCGTGGCCGCGTCCGTGAGGTCGTTGACGGCGACGACGTCGAAGTCGGTGTCGCCGCGTTCGAGGATGGAGCGAAAGACGAGGCGGCCAATGCGCCCAAAGCCGTTGATCCCGATCTTGATAGCCATGCGATGCGTGCGCGTGTGAGGTGAGCAGAAGAGGAAAGGAACGGGCTCGCGTTCCGCGGTGGGCCCGAACCGTAGACACGTTACCGCAGCGCCCCTACGCGGTTCGGTGAAATCGGCAACAAAAGGCCTGTGGAGCCGGGGTTTCGACCGTTTCGGGACACGGCGCTGCATTGCGGTCCGGTAGGCAGGCACGGTATCTTTGCCTTTCTGTGATGCGCCCTTCGCTCGGGAGCGTCCCACTGTACAGAATCCGATTGATCCGGCCCCGAGGCCGTCTGCCCATGTCGATGCTCAACGCCCCCAAGACCGTCAGCCGCCGCCAGGAACTGCGCGAGGATCAACTCGCCACGGCGACGGCGCGCTCCATGACGTTCTTCGAGGAGCACCGCACGCTTCTCATCGCCGCCGCGCTTGGCTTGCTCGTCATCATCATCGGTGCCATTGTGTTCAGCTGGTGGCAGGGGCAGCAGGACATCGAGGCGGCTGAGGCGCTGGGCGCCGTCCTCGCCTCGTACGAACAGGGCAACCTCGAACAGGCGCTCGACGGCACGGCAGGTCAGCCCGGTCTTCTCGCCATTGCCGACGAGTACGGCTCGACGGCCACGGGCAACCTCGCCACGTTCTACGCCGCCGACGCGCTCTACCAACTCGGCCGCTACGAGGACGCCCTCCGGTACTTCGAACAGTACGACGCCGGGAGCGACATCCTCGGCGCGAGCGCCCTCGCAGGCGAAGCGGCCATCCACGAACAGCAGGGCGACCACGCCGAAGCGGCGCGCCTCTACCGCCGCGCGGCCGACGCCTACGCCTCGGCGGCGACGACGCCGGATTACCTGATGGCCGCCGGACGCAACTACGAGGCCTCGGGCGACTATGCGGAGGCGCAAGAGGTCTATCAGGCCTACCTCGATGCCTACGAAGGCACGCCCAACGCGCCGCTCGTGGAGGCACTCATGGCGCGCGCGGCGGCAGAAGCACAGTAGGCGGCTCCTGGGGTAGCTTCCCGATAGAAATCGGGTCGCTTCCGATCCGTAACCCCACCGCTGTCTGCTGATGCCCACCGTACTCATCGTCGACGACGAGCCTAGCATCCGTCGATCGATTCGCAACGTCCTTGAGGACGATCTGATCTTCGAAGACCTCACGCTCGCCGTCGAGGAGGCGGTCGATGGCGAGGAGGCGCTGGAGAAGATCAAGACGGGCGCCTTCGACCTCGTCCTGCTCGACATCAAGATGCCGAAGCTGGATGGCATGGAGGTCTTGCAGGGCCTCCACGAATTGGAGTCCACGACGCCGGTGGTGATGATCTCGGGGCACGGGACCATCGAGACGGCGATGGAAGCCCGCAGCCTCGGCGCCATCGACTTCCTCGAAAAGCCGTTCGAGTTGAATCGCCTGATCGTCACGGTGCGCAACGCGCTCGACCGCGGGCAGCTCGTCGTCGAGAACAAGCGCATCAAGCAGGTCATCGCCGACGCCGACGCGGCCGAACTGACGCCCATCGTCGGTGAGAGCCCGGCCATCGGACGCATCAAGGCGACCCTCGAACGGGTGGCCCCCACGGAGGCCCGCGTGCTCATCACCGGCGAAGCGGGGACGGGCAAGGAGCTTGTCGCGCGGTGGGTGCATCACCTCTCCGCGCGCAAGGAAGGGCCGATCGTCGAAGTCAACTGCGCCGCGATTCCGAGCGAGCTGATCGAGAGCGAGTTGTTCGGCCACGAGAAGGGCTCGTTCACCGGTGCAACGAAGCAGCGCATCGGCAAGTTCGAGCAGGCCGACGGCGGGACCCTCTTCCTGGACGAGATCGGCGACATGAGCCTGGACGCCCAGGCCAAGGTCCTCCGCGCGCTTCAGGAGAACCGCATCACGCGGGTCGGCGGCGACCGCTCCATTTCAGTCGACGTGCGTGTCATCGCCGCGACGAACAAGGACCTGATCAGCCAGATCGATGCCAATCGGTTCCGCGAGGACCTCTACCACCGCTTGTCAGTCATCCTAATTCACGTCCCCCCGCTGCGCGAGCGGCGCGGCGACATCCCCGCCATCGCGGAGTACATCCTGGCGCAGGTGAGCCGTCGCAACGGCATGGAGCCGAAAGGCTTTACGGAGGATGCGCTGGAGAAGATGAAGCACCTCGACTGGCGCGGCAACGTGCGCGAACTACGCAACGTCGCCGAGCGGCTGCTGATTCTCTCCGAAGGGGACACCATCACGGGGGAAGACGTGTACCGCTACGTCCGGCCGGGCGGCGCCGGGGCCGACCCCATTGCAGCGCTCATGGATCAGCACGATCAGTTCTCCGACTTCCGCGATGCCGCCGAGAAGGTGTTCATCGAGCGGAAGCTGGAGGAGTTCGGGTGGAACGTCTCGAAGACGGCCGAGGCCATCGGCATTCAGCGCTCGCACCTCTACAACAAGCTCTCGAAGTACGGAATTGAGCGCGAAGAGGAGGCGTGACGATGGGAGAAAGGGAGAAAGGGAGAGAGGAGGAAGGAAAAGAGCATTCGCCGGAAGGAGAAGCGCAGCTCCCCACGCCGATCCTCGAAGCGCGGGGGCTCGTCAAGCAATACCCCACTGCCGATGGCACGCTAGAGGTGCTCTCCGGCCTCGACTTCGCGGTGCACGCCGGGGAGATGGTGGCCGTGGTGGGGGAGAGCGGGACGGGTAAGAGCACGCTGCTCTACCTCCTGGGTGCACTCGACCGTCCGACGGCGGGCACGGTGCGCTACCGTGGCGAGGACGTGTTCAACAAGTCGGACGAGGCGCTGGCGGCATTTCGCAATCGTGCCATCGGGTTTGTCTTCCAGTTTCACCACCTGCTGCCGGAATTCAATGCATTGGAGAACGTGGCGATGCCCGCGCTCATCGCAGGAGAGGATTTCGATGAAGCCCAGCCGCGTGCCATGGAGCTGCTCACGCTGCTTGGGCTCGCGGATCGTGCCGACCACCGCCCGAGCCAACTCTCTGGCGGCGAGCAGCAGCGTGTGGCCGTGGCCCGCGCGCTCACGAACCAGCCCGGCCTCATCCTCGCCGACGAGCCGACGGGCAACCTCGATACGCACACCGCCGAGGTGCTCCACGACGAACTGCGCCGCCTCGCGAGCATGCAGGATCAGGCCTTCGTGATCGTCACGCACAACCCGACGCTCGCGGCGCTGGCCGACCGGGTGCTTAGCCTGGAAGAGGGCGTCTTGCGCGATGTAACAGCGGAGATGAAAACGGTCGAGCCTTCCGGCTGAACCCCGAGCGTGCTGATTCGTACGCAGGTCCCTTGTCATCCGCCGCCCGTCATGTCAGACACGCTCGATCTTCCCGTCCTCAGTGATGCCGCCGTCAACGCCGCCGGGTTCGTGCAGGAGTACGTCGATCCCACCCTCGACCTGTTCGAGGAAATCGACCGGCTCAAGCGTGAGAAGAACGCCGTACTGCTCGCGCACTACTACCAGGAGCCCGACATCCAAGATGCGGCCGACTACATCGGCGATTCGCTCGGGCTCTCCCGCGAGGCCGCCGGGACGGAGGCGGATATCATCGTCTTCGCCGGGGTTCACTTCATGGCAGAGACGGCGAAGATTCTGAACCCCGAGAAGACAGTCATCCTGCCCGATCTCCACGCAGGCTGTTCGCTCGCCGATTCGTGTCCGCCTGATGCGTTCGCGGCCTTCCGCGCGCAGCATCCGGATCACATCGTGATCTCGTACATCAATTGCTCGGCGGCCATCAAGGCGCAGACCGACATCATCTGCACGTCGTCCAACGCCGAGCACATCGTCCGGCAGATCCCGGAGGATCAGCCCATCATCTTCGCGCCGGATCGCAACCTCGGCCGTTGGCTCATCAAGGAGACGGGGCGCGACATGGTGCTGTGGGATGGCTCATGCATCGTTCACGAAGTCTTCTCCGAGCAAGAACTCGTTCGGCTCAAGGCGCGGCACCCGGAGGCGCCGGTTCTTGCCCACCCTGAATGCGAAGAAGCGGTTCTTCGCCACGCCGACCACATCGGGTCCACGTCGTCCATCCGACGCTTCGCCACTGAGAACCCAGCCAGGAGTTTCATCGTGGCCACCGAGGCTGGGATTCTCCACCAGATGCAGAAGGACAACCCGGGCAAGACGCTCATCCCGGCACCGCCCGACAACGGCTGTGCGTGCAACGACTGCCCGCACATGAAGCTCAACACGCTGGAGAAGCTCTACCTCTGCCTCAAGCACGAGAAGCCGACCATCGAGATGGATGAAGCCATCCGGCTCCGCGCGCTTCAGCCTATCGAGCGCATGCTCGTGATGAGCGCGGGCATCAAATAACCTGCTAGAAGGCTGGAAACGCAGAAAGGGGCGGCTCCTGTAGAGGAGTCGCCCCTTTAAGTTCAATCAGCCGGTTGCTCAGGCAAGGTCCTCGCGGACGGGGACGGAGGTGCTCGTGCCGCCGCCACTCCCGCGGTCCTTATCGGCGATGTCCTCGCGGACGGGGACGGAGGTGCTCGTGCCGCCGCCGCTGCCACGGTCCTTGTCGGCGACATCCTCGCGGACGGGGACGGAGGTGCTCGTGCCGCCGCCACTCCCGCGGTCCTTGTCGACGAGGCCGACGAGGGCAAGCGGAGCAATGGAGAGCAGGAGCAGAAGAGCGAGGCGTTTCATGACGGTCCCCGAGGGTAGAAGGGGAGAGAACAGGTATGGGCAAGTTATGAATGCTTGATGTAACAGTCAAGTTCCACAAACGGCTAATGAGTACGGTCTGCTTTCCAGACGAGCTACCCGTAAACGGGACGTAGCCGCTGTGTTGGGCAAGCCGAGAAATGATTGGATCCGAAACCGACGTGCTAGCACAGCCGGAGCACCCGGATTGGATTAAGCCAATCGGAAAGGAGCCGATACAGCAGGGGCCTCCCATTGGTGCGCTGTCCGTGCGATTCCTGCTTCTCCTAGTTCTTGGTCTGGGGCTGTGCCCTAGCACCCAGGCCCAATCCGTCTACCTGCCGGAGGAGGGCACACCTTATCATCTGAGCAGATATGCCCCGAGCCTCTATGGGATGCATAGCCAGAACTGGGCAGTCACGCAGGACCACCGTGGGGTGCTCTATGTGGCCAATACGGACGGATTACTCGAATATGACGGACGGACGTGGCGGTCAATTCCCTTGCCCGATGAGCAGGTGCAGGTCATGCGCTCGCTGGCTACTGATCCTGCAGGGCGGATCTACGTCGGTGGGGTAGGCGAGATCGGGTACCTCGCCCCCGACTCTACCGGGGTGCTGGGCTACATGAGCCTGATGGACCAAATGCCTGAAGCCGCGCGCGGCTTTGGGGATGTCTGGACTACGTACGCTGATGAGCAGGGCGTCTACTTCCAGACCAATCGGCAGATCATGCGTTGGGATGGCGCTGCGATAGAGATCTGGACCACCGACTCCCGTTTCCTCAACGCATTTCTCGTCAAGGGCACGTATTTCGTGCGTGAGGAAGGGAAGGGACTCGTTCAGCTTAGGGAGGGTCGACTCGAACTCGCGCCCCAGGGTGAGGTGCTGGTTGATAAGGCCGTGTACGCGGTGCTGCCCCACCCACGGGGGCTCTTGATCGGGACGCGCACGGACGGATTCTTCCTGATGACGCGGCGTGGGCTCGAAGCGTGGCCCACGCGTGTCGGCGAGTATCTCGCCACGTACCGGCCCTACCATGCCATCGTGCTCGATCATGCGGCGTCAGGAATGCGCTACTACGCCATCGCCACCTTCGGCGGCGGGGTCGTCATGCTAGACCAAGAAGGACACCTGGTCCACGTCTACCGCGAGGACGCCGGGCTCGATGCCGACGATAAAGTCCTCTACCTCTACGAGGATCAGCAAGGAGGGCTCTGGCTCGCGCTCGACCAGGGCATCCGGCGTATCGATGTGCTGTCACCTTTGACCCAGTTCGATCTCAGTCAGGGGCTCGAAGGACTCGTTGCAGACATCGTCCGCGTCCGCGATGACCTCTACGTGGCGACGTCCACCGGGTTGTTTCGGCTCGTGCCAAGTGGTTGGCCCTCGCCCGACGGAGAGCCTTCGTACGCGCGTTTTGAGCGGGTATCTGCGCTGCGTACCCAGTACTGGGCACTCTTAGACGTAGAAGATGCGCTGCTTGCGGCTACCAACGACGGGCTGTACGAACTACGCGGGGGGCGGTCTACTCGGCTGCTCGAAGGCATTGCGTTTTCGGTCCAGCGGTCCGAGGCGCAGCCTGACCGGCTCTTCGTGGGGATGGAGGGGCGCCTTGTGGTCCTTCACCGGCAGGGCAACCGTTGGGCGCTGGAGCAAGAACTCGATTTGGAGGGGGAGCAGGTTTCTTCCATGAAGGAGGACCAGCAGGGCAATTTGTGGATGACGCCGCTAAGGGGCGGAGTGCTTCAGGTACGCCGGATCAATGATGAATTACGCGTCGTGCGTCGCTACGGAGACGCTGATGGCATCGGGAGCGGGCGTGCTGCCGTTATTGAGCGTGGTGAGACCCTGTATCTGGTGACGCAGGAGGGGGTACTGCGCATCGTGCCGCAGGGGGCCAGGGCTGCCCGGTTCGAGCGCGAGACGGCCTACGATGCCCCGGCGCTGCTTCGAGGCGAGTACTATCTGCATGCCGAAAGTGGCGACCGGACCTGGCTGTTCAAAGACCGGCGGATCCACCGGCTGGAACAGGACGAGCAAGGCCGGTGGATCGAGAACACGCCGCCCGTGCTGCGGCTGCGTGATGCGCGGGTGGAGCGTGTCTACGAGGAGGGCACTGGCGTGACCTGGTTCGGAACGGATCAGGGGTTGTTGCGCTACGACCCTGCCCAGACCAAGCGCTACGACGTGCCCTATAATGCCATCGTGCGTCGCGTCGAGGGGCGAGACCACGACCTGTTGTATGGCGGCGGCGGAGAGGCGGATGCGCTCGTGATGCCGCATAGCGAGAACGCACTGCGGTTCCTGTTTGCCGCGCCGTCCTTCAACGATCCGGAGGGGCTCGAATACCAGTTCTTGCTAGAAGGGTTCGACGAGACGTGGTCGGCGTGGTCGCCTGAAGCACAGACGGAGTACACCAACCTACCGGAGCACAGCCGGTATCGGTTTCGGGTGCGCGCCCGCAATGCTCAGGGCGTGGTCAGCCGGGAGG